>DAIMKE010000318.1:0-6725 GCA_036721875.1 Bradyrhizobium sp.
CGACGATATAGAGGCAATCTCCATCGAAGCGCGCGAGATCGCCGGTATTGAACCAGCCCTCCGAATCGATCGCCTTCGCGGTGAGGTCCGGCGCACGGTAGTAGCCGCGCATCACGTTGCGGCCGCGCACATGAAGTTCGCCGACCTGGCCGCTCGCCACCGGAATGCCGTCCACGGTCCTGATCCGGGCCTCGACGCCCGGCAGCACCGTTCCCACCGCCTGGTCGCTGCGCGGCGCGTCGAAGCGCACCCCGGATATGCCGGGCGAACACTCAGTGATCCCATAACCGTTTGAAAGCGGCAGGCCGAATTCCTGCTCGACGCGTGACTTCAAATCCAGATCGAGCGGGGCCCCGGCCACCGCGATCAGCCGCAACGATCCGCGATCGAGCTGCTTGAGCCCCGCCACCGCCTTGTATTCGAGCAGGCGCTGATAGGTCGCGGGCACGCCGTTGAGGATGGTGATCCCCTCCTCGGTAATCGCCCTGGCGAGCGCCGCGGGATCGTACTTGCTGACCAGGCGCACCGTGCCGCCAACCATCAGGGTCATGATCAACAGGGAAATGCCGACGATGTGCGAGATCGGCAGCACGACATAGATCTTGTCGCCCGGCGTCATCCGGCGGAAATGCGCCGTAGTTCTTGCGCTGATGAGCAGGTTATCGTGGGTGAGCATCACGCCCTTGGGCGTACCTGTGGTTCCCGACGTGTAGATCAGCACGGCGACCTGCTTTGCCGGATCTTTCTCGACGGGCTCGGGCTCCGTGGCCTCGTTCAAGGCGCTGACAGCGACCGCATTCAAGGGGCCCAACGGCCCGACCTCGGCGCCGTAACGCTGCGCATGCGCCTCCGCTTCCTTCGAAACCGCAGCGGTCAGAAACATGCGCCGCGCGCCGCTGTGGTCGCGGATGAGATCGAGTTCGCGCGGCGACAATCGGGGATTGGCAATGATCGCCCACGCATCAATCCGGCTCGCGGCCAGCAGCAGGGCGGCCAACGCCATACAGTTTTCACTGACGATGATCATGCGGTCGCCAGCGCGGATGCCGAGCGTCTCGAGTGCCGCGGCAGTATCGGTGACCGCGCGGTCGAGTTCGCGGTAGGTCCACAAAGCCCCCTGCTCGGTCAACGCAACGCGGTCGGGCGCGCTGGCAACATGAGACTCGATGACCTGGTGGATGCGACCGGGGATCTCAGCGACGATCTCGGCGAGACTGATCGCTTCCGACTGCTGCGCCACGGCCGACCTCCCAATTCGTTCCGCCGCCTTGCTGCGGCCTTTGACACGTCGGACTTAAAGTTCTTTTTTAGAACTTGTCAATCAATATTCTGGTCAGCCAGCTCACTGAGCGGTGATGAATACCGATGTCGCTCGTAATCGCAACGACAAAGCCCGTTTACACGGAAACAAAAGGCCGCTATCTCTAAAGTATCAAATAAGAACTTATAGGGAGTGGACGATGGCGGAAAAGCGCGGCGTAGCAATACTGGTCGGCGCAGGCGACGCCATCGGCGCGGCAGTGGCCAGACGCTTTGCCAAGGGCGGCTACGCCGTCTGCATCTGCCGGCGCGATGCAGCCAAGTCGCAGGCGCTGGTCGACGAACTGAAGGCCGCGGGCCTCGAAGCACACGCGTTCAGCGTCGATGCCCGCCAGGAAGCCGAAGTTCAAAACCTGTTCGCCGACGTCGAAAACAATATCGGCCCGATCGAGGTCTGTCTTTTCAACGCCGGATCGAACGTCAACAAGTCCCTGCTCGACACCACCGAAAAGCTGTTCTTCAAGGCCTGGGAACTCGCTTGCTATGGCGGCTTCCTGGTCGGCCGTGAAGCCGCGCGCTACATGCTTCCGCGCGGCCGCGGCACCATCTTCTTTACCGGCGCGACCGCCAGCGTCCGCGGCGGCGTGGGCTTTGCGGCATTCTCATCGGCGCAGTTCGGCCTTCGCGCGGTGGCGCAAGCGATGGCGCGCGAACTCGGGCCGAAGAATATCCACGTCGTGCATCTGCTGATCGACGCCGGCGTCGACAGCGAGGCGATCCATCAGCGCATGAAAGCCGCAAAAGGCATCGAGGCCAGCGACATCCCTCCCGACAGCCTGACCAAGACGTCGTCCATCGCGGAAGCCTACTGGTTCGCGCATCAGCAAACCCGGGACGGCTGGACCCACGAGCTCGATCTCCGCCCGTCCGTCGAGAAATGGTAGGAGGACGCCATGCCGGACCTGACCATATGGGGCGTCGGAACCAGCCGCACGATCCGTCCGCACTGGGCCATGCACGAACTGGGTCTCTCCTACAAGACGATGCCGATCGGGCCGCGTACCGGCGAGACCAAGACGCCGGAATACACCAGGCTCAATCCGCGCCAGAAGGTGCCGCTGCTTCAGGACGGCGACTTCTGCATCGGGGAAAGTGCCGCGATCGTCGCCTATCTCTCTCGGATGTATTCGACGCCGGAGCGCGCCCTGATTCCGGAGCCGCAGCGTGAATACGCAGCCTGGCTGGAATGGTGCTTCTTCATCGTCACCGAACTCGACTCCACCAGTCTTTACGTCATGCGCCGGCACCGGGCGGACGCGCTCGGTCCGATCTACGGCATTGCGCCCGAGGTCGTGGCCCAGGCGGCCGAGTATTTTCGCGCGCAGCTACGGCATGTCGAGGTCGCGCTCGCCGACGGCCGGCAATTCCTGATGGGCGAGAAGTTCACCAGCGCCGACATCCTGCTGACTACCTGTCTCGATTGGGCGATCGCCTACGGCGTCGGCATCTGCGACAACGCACAGCCTTATCTCGCGCGGATCCAGGCGCGAGAGGCCTATCAGTTCGCCAAGAAGGCGAACGTCCCGTTGGCACCGATCGTTCCGGCGCAGCAGAAGGCCTGACTTAACTGGCGCATGACCTTTCCGGAAAACCGGTACCCACTTTTCCGGATCATGCGTCAGACCGCGACCCGGATCGATTTTTCGCTGATCATCTTGTCGATGGCGCCATCGTCGTAGCCGAGATCGCGCAGCACTTCGCGCGTGTGCTCGCCCACACGGGGCGCCGGCCCGCCGATCGCGGCCTTGTTGATCTGGAACTGCGCCGCGGGCTTGGGCTGCCGCACCCGTCCGACCAGCGGCTGGTCGAACTCGGCAATGATGTCGCGCGCGACCACCTGTTCGTTGTGGATGATCTCGCCGCGGCGCAGGATCGGCGCGCAGGGAACGTCGGCGGCATCGAGCCTTTCCAGCCATTCGGCGGTGGTATGCTGGGCGATGTATTCCGCCATCTTGTTGATGCGGGCGGTGGCGTTGACCGAACGCGCCGACGGCGTCGCAAACCGCGGATCCTTGGCGAGTTCGGGATCGCCCGTGGCCCGGCAAAAGCCCTGCCATTCGGAATCGGAAATGGTCCCGGCCGTGATGTAACCGTCGCTGGTCTTGAACACGAGGTCGGGACGATCGTTGGGATCGGCCGCCGTGGCTTCGGCGCCGACCACCGTGTACTGCATCATGCCTTCCGGCCAGAGATACGAAATCATGGCATCGAGCATCGCGACATGGATGTGATCGCCCTGCCCGGTCTTCTCGCGCGCATAGAGCGCCGACGACACCGCCTGTGCGGTGAACACGGCCGTGGTCTTGTCGCAGACGATGGTGCGGATCATCTGCGGACGATTGGTCACCGGCTGCGATTGTATGTCGGCAAAGCCTGACAGCCCCTGGATGATCGGATCATAGACCCGCTTCTTGACGTAGGGCCCGGTGTCGCCGACGCCGCTGATCGAGACGTAGATCAGGCGCGGATGCCGCTGACGCAGTTCGTCGGCGCCGAGGCCGAGCCGCTCCATGGTGCCCGGGCGGAAGTTCTGCACCAGCACGTCGGCCTGTGCGACCAGTTTGGCGAGGACTTCGCGGCCCGCCGTGCTCTTGACGTCGATCGAGAGCGACCGCTTGCCGCGATTGGAAGAGATGAACAGCGCGGAGAATTCGCCGCCCTTGTCGATGGTGGCGCGGCTGCGGCGGGTGATATCGCCGCCGATCGGCTCGATCTTGAGCACGTCGGCGCCCTGGTCCGCCAGGAACATGGTCGCGTAGGGACCCGACACGACACCAGTCAGATCGAGGACGCGAACACCGCTGAGTGGGCCGGGCATGACTTTCTCCCTTGATTGCGCTCCGCAGTGGAAGCGACGCGTATTGTTGTCTTTCGATCCGTATTTCCGCCCGCAATCTGCGGACGGGACTTCAGGCGGTTTTCGGCAGCACGCCGCCGGTCTGCTCGAGAATCGAATCCTCGACGTCGCGGAGCTGATCCTTGCCGAAGAACATTTCCTTGCCGACGAAGAAGGTGGGCGAACCGAATGCACCGCGGCTGACCGCATCCGTGGTCAGGTCGATGAGCCGCTTCTTGACGTCGTCCTGCTGCGCACGCGCCATCAAGCGTTCGATATCGATGCCCGATGCGGCAAAAGCGCTGCGGAAGACTTCAACATCGTCCATCTTCTTCGGCTCTTCCCACATGTGATGGTAGGCGGCGCGGAAGTAAGGTTCGAACATGTCCTCGAACTGTGCCGCAACGGCGCCCCGCATCAGCATCAGCGTGTTGACCGGGAAAAACGGGTTCTGCTTGAACTTCGTGATGTTGTGGCGGCGAAGAAAACGCTGCGTCTCCAGTGCCTGGTATTCGGGCTTGTTCTTGATCCCGCGCAGGGACTCGCCCGGCGACATGTTGCCGGTCGCCTTGAAGATGCCGCCGAGCAGCACCGGAACGTAGTCGAACTTGACGCCGGTGCGCCGCTCGATCGCCGGAAGCGCAAGCTCCGCCAGATACGCATTCGGGCTGCCGAAATCGAACTGGAATTCCACCTTCAGGGGATTTGCCACCGGCCTCTCCTTGGAGCTCGCGTTACGCGGTCGGCGATACCATTGAAGTCCGCCGCCAGCATTATCCTGGTTACCGAGCGTTCATATAGTTCTAAAAAAGAACTGTCAATGACAAGCTAAATTGGCTAGGTTATTTCGGCAATTGAGGGGTCACTCAGCGGTTGTCTCACCAAAGGTGCCTATTTAGAATGGCAGGGACAGCTCGGTTCCCTTTCTCGATTCGAGCGCGTCGGCATGCGGTTGAGGACTGGAGAGAAGGAAATGAAGTGGGACGCCCTTGAAGAAGAGCCGTGTTCGCTGGCCCGTACCATCGGGGTGATCGGCGATCGCTGGACCCTTCTGATCCTGCGGGAGTGCTTTCTGCGCACGCGGCGGTTCGAGGGGTTTCAGTCGGCGCTCGGGATCACGCGGCATCTGCTCGCCGAGCGGCTGAAGAAGCTGGTCCGGCAGGGCGTGCTGCGCCGTATTCCCTATCAGGAATCGCCCAAGCGGCATGAATACATCCTCACGCAAAAGGGCCTCGACCTCTATCCGATCATGATGGCGCTGGTCCATTGGGGCGACACCCACATGGTTGACGAGCGCGGCCGGCCGCTGCTTCATGAGCATCGCAAGTGCGGAAAGATCTTCGATCCGGTGATGGTCTGCTCCGAATGCGGCGAGCCGCTTCACGCCAAGGAAGTCCAGACCCTTCCCGGCCCCGGCGCGCGCCCGGGTCCGCCGAGGCGTCCCGCCTCCACTAAGGCAAAGGCCGACAAGCAGGCGGCGTGACGCTTGACGCGGTCGAGACCTCGCCACGGCCGAATAGTGGCCGGCGAAGCGGCGGCGCAGCTCCATCTTCGGATCTTGCCGATTACGCCGTAGGTGAGCGCTTCGACGAACACGACGTCGTCGGGCCTCCACCATTTTATGGGTGCGGTTCTTGTCGTGGAAGCGATGGTTGGGACAGTCGAATCGGATCCGGCTGACGTCGATCGACCTGATCACGAGCGCTACCGCACGCTCTCGATCAACAGGTTCGCGGCAGCAAACCTGCTGATTCCGGCGCGCTGTAAGCCAATCCGCGGTGCGTTCACCAGAAATTAAGTGGTTGCGGAACACATATCGAACATATAGTGTCCGTTCATGATTTGTTTCGAGGGCTTGTATCTGGAAATGGGAGCTTGGGACTCCCGCTGCGGACCTGAAGACTCGAAGCCGAACGACGCCAACCGGGGGAATGCTCGCGATGCTCACGCGCAAACAGTATGAACTTCTGCGTTTCATCAATGAACGGCTGAAGGAGGCCGGCGTGCCGCCGTCCTTCGATGAAATGAAGGATGCGCTAGACCTGCGCTCGAAGTCGGGCATCCACCGCCTCATCACCGCGCTCGAAGAGCGCGGCTTCATCCGCCGCCTGCCCAACCGCGCCCGCGCCATCGAAGTCATCAAGCTGCCGGAGCTTGCCGGCGCCGCCAGCGGTAACGGCCGCCGCGGCTTCACGCCGAGCGTTATCGAAGGCACGCTCGGCAAGCGCTCGGTCAGCACGCCGGCCACCGCTGATGATGGCGAACGTCCGGTCGCGGTCCCCGTCATGGGCCGCATCGCGGCAGGTACGCCGATCGAGGCGCTGCAGACCCGTAGCCACACCATCAGCGTGCCGCCTGACATGCTCGGCTCCGGCGAACATTACGCACTCGAAGTGCGCGGCGATTCCATGGTGGACGCCGGCATTCTCGACGGCGACATGGCGCTGATCCAGCGCAACGAGTCCGCCGACACCGGCGACATCGTGGTGGCACTGATCGACGAGGAGGAAGCGACGCTGAAGCGCTTCCGCCGCCGCGGCGCCTCGATCGCGCTCGAGCCAGCCAACGC
>DAIMKE010000319.1:0-5261 GCA_036721875.1 Bradyrhizobium sp.
GTGCTCCTGTCATTTCCGGCCGCCAACCGTGACCCCGAAAAATTTCCCGACGCCGACCAGGTCTTGATCGACCGCAAGCACAATCCGCACGCCGCTTTCGGGCTCGGCATTCATCGCTGCATCGGCTCGAACCTGGCGCGGATGGAAATGGTAGTGGCATTGCAGGAATGGCTGAAACGCATTCCCACGTTCAGCCTCGATCGTTCGAAGTCTACCACATGGTCGCAAGGCACGGTTCGCGGCCCCCGCAATTTACCGATCAGGATCGGATGAGCCGGGTGGCGCCGATCTGTTCGCATGCAGCAACGAAACTCGAAAGAAGGGCCGGCAATGGGCGTATCGTTTCAACGAAGCCACGACATCACGATCGAGACCCCGCCCTCAGCGGTCTACGACTACGTCTGCAATCCGAATTCCTGGCCGGAGTGGCTCGCCGCCTCCCATCACATCGACGGCGAAGACCGGCCCTTGCTGCGCGGCGAAACCTTCGGAGAGCAGTGGCATATCAAGCGCGGCGAAATTCGTCTTGCCTGGACGGTCACCGAGAGCGATCCGCCCAACGCCTGGACCGTCGAAGCCGATACCGATTTCATCGGCAAGATCGTTATCCGTTACACCTTCGAGGCGGTGGCAGGCGGCACGAAGTATACGCGGAAATTGCGCAACCCCGACCGGCCCTCGGAGCCCAGCGCCGAGCAGATCGCGCGGATGGATGAGGAAGCGATGATCGGGCTCCAGAACATCAAACGCAATGTCGAGAAGCGTTTCGCCAAAGCCGGTCAGGCGTAACGCATGACCGAAGATCGCAGGCTCGTCGTCCGGATCGATGCGGAGAAATGCCAGGGCCACGCGCGCTGCCATGCGCTGGCGCCCGAGCTGTTTGAGCTGGATGAATTCGGCAGCGCTCGCGTCCGCGGCTCCGGCCATGTCTCGTCCGCTCTCGAAGACCAGGCATGGATCGCCAGGGCCAATTGTCCGGAACTGGCGATCGAGATCGTCGAGGAGGCGCCGGTCGCGGGCTGACATCCGCACATTGACCGCGCCGCCGGTTGCAGCGATCATCGACCGGTTCAAGGCATTATGGCGTGGAGCGCAGTAATGACGGGTGAGCCCGAGGCGGGCGATCCGCGATCGATCGGCGAGATCGCAAGCTATCACGCCCACATCTACTACGACCCGGCGACCACCCGGCCGGAGGCCGAGCAGCTGCGCACCTGGATCGGCGAGCGCTTCTCGGTCACCCTTGGACGGTGGCACGACGTCAAGGTCGGTCCGCACGACCAGGCCATGTACCAGGTGGCCTTTTCCAGCGGGGTTTTTGCCGAACTGGTCCCCTGGCTGATGCTCAATCACGGCCGGCTGAGCGTGCTGGTCCATCCGAACACGGCCAACCCGCGCCGGGACCATCTGGCCGATCCGGTCTGGATCGGGCCGGCGCTCGACGTGCACGGCGACAGGCTGCCGGAGGATTCCGAGGCGGAGCCGGCACCTGCACCGAATACCAATCCATTTCTCCGCCCCTGATCCCTGTTGCCCGGAAAGCGCTGGCCGGTTTACGATGATCCGGGGTCGACTCAGCGGGTTTGGACAAGGGAAATTGGTCCAAAACCGGTTGTCTCGATTATGCCTTACTTTGGTTGGCATTATGTTGGGGCTTATTCGGTGAATCCCTACGGAATCAGAAGTGCTTCCGAAGCGCCGAGCCGGGGACGGATGGATAGCAGGACGACCAGCGCAGCCGGGCTTGATTCGAGCCGGGTCAGTCGATTGTTCGGCAGGGTGGCGTGCAGCGTCGCCGCGCTGGGCGTTGCGATGGGCTTCGCCACCTGGATCGCGGGTCATGATCCGACCGATTGGCTGCAGACCTCCGCATCGGCCAATGTCGCGACCGCTTCCATCCCTACCACTTCATTCGACGACCGCTTTGGCTCGGGATCGGCGCGCAATTCGCGGGTGATGAACTACCCGTGGCGCACCGCCAGCCGGCCGGCGCGAACTGATTTCGACGCCGAGTTCGGGCACATCGAAGGCCAGCTCGGAGGGCAACCGCGCGCCAGCGAGCCTGTTCAGGCCGACCAGGCCCTGCCATCGACCGAGGCCACGGCGGTGCCGATGCCGCGGTCGCGGCCGGTGGAGGCTGCTCTCGCAATGAAGGTCGATCCGCAACCTGCGGCGGCGTCGGACGAGCGCACCCTGTTTGACAAGCTCGCCGATATCAAGCTTGCCAATCTGATGCCGATGAAATTCACGCTGGCATCGTTGACACCCAATGACGGCCTGTTCAGCGAGAAAAAGGACCTGTCGGCGCTTGGCTACGACAGTCAGACCGCGGTCTACGATATCTCGGCACGCGCGGTGTACCTGCCCAACGGCGTCAAGCTGGAGGCCCATTCGGGGCTGGGCGGCCTGATGGACAATCCGGCCTATGTCGACCGGCGCATGGTCGGGGCGACGCCGCCGAACATCTACGACCTGAAACCGCGCGAAAAACTGTTTCACGGTGTCGCCGCGCTGCGCATGACCCCGGTGGGCGAAAACGAAATGCATGGCCGGAACGGCCTGCTCGTACACAGCTATCTGCTCGGCCCCAACGGCGATTCTAACGGCTGCGTCTCGATCAAGGAATATGATCGGTTCCTGGCCGCGTATCAAAACGGCGAGGTCAAGCGCCTGGTCGTCGTGCCGAGTCTCAAGGAAGGCCTCACCGCGTCGCGGCGTTCACCGTCGCCGTCATGACCGCGGTCGCAAGCGCCGCTGCCGACTGCGACACCCCGTTGCGGGCGGTTTTCAAGATCAAGTTGAACGGCAGGACGGTATCGATCGGAACGGTCGGCGAGGCCTACCGGTTCATCACCAATCTCAGCTCGGTCGAGTGGATCGAGTTTCGCTCGCTGCATGCCGATGCCGTGAGTTCGCTGCAGGGCGCCGCCGGCAATGCGATGCTGACCGTGCAGGCGACCGACGCGCTGCGCGCGCTGTTTGTCCGCGCCAGGTTGCTGTAACGGCGCTTGAAACATCTGCGAAGGAAGTCCCTGCATGCCCGGAAGCGACAGCGAGATTGAAGACGATCGCCTGATCCGGGCGCTGTTGCAGAACTGGGCGATCTGGCGCGATGCCGGCGACTGGGAGCGTTTCCGCACCGTCTGGCATCACGACGGCCGCATGATGGCGACCTGGACGCAAGGTACCGGCGACGAGTTCATCGAGATCAGCAAGCAGGCGTGGGCCAAGGGCGTCAGCATCCTGCATTTCCTCGGCGGCATTTCAGTCGATCTCGCAGGTCATCGCGCGATTTCGCAGACCAAGATGACGATCTCGCAGCGCGCCGAGGTCGAGGGCGTGCTGTGCGACGTGCTCTGCACCGGACGGTTCTACGATTTCCTCGAAAAGCGCGATGGACGCTGGGGCATCGTGCTGCGCCAGCCGATCTATGAGAAGGATCGCATGGACCCCGTCACGCCCGGCGCAGCGCTGGTTCTCGACAAGGCGCTGCTCGAGCAGTTTCCACCGGGCTACCGGCACCTCGCATACCTGCAGACCCGCATCGGCTACACCGTCAAGCGCGACATGCCAGGCCTGAAGGGCCCCGAGGTCGAGGCCCTGTACGCCCGCGGCGCGGTCTGGCTGCAGGGTGGACCGGTTAGCTGATCTCCTGGCGCACGGTCGCCGCCGCGTCGCACATCGCTTTCAGTTTTCCGAACGCGATATGGCGCGGCATGTATTTCATGCCGCAATCGGGCGCCACCACCAGCCGGTCGGCGGCGACATGCTTCAGGCCGTTGCGAATCCGGCCGGCGACCACTTCAGCGGTTTCGATCTCGGGATTGCCGAGGTCGAGCACGCCCAGCATGACCTTCTTCGAGGAGAGATCCTTGAGTACGCCGAGATCGAGCTTGGGTTGCGCCGCTTCGATCGAAATCTGCTCGGCGCTGGTGTCTGCGAGTTCGGCGAGGAAGGAATAGCCGGCCGGCTTGGTCGAGCCGGGCACGACGGCGGCATAGCCGAAGCACAGATGTACGACCGTTGGCACCGTAATGCCCTGCAGCGCGCGGTTGATGGCCTTGACCGCGTAGCGGCGGGCGAGGTCTGGATTATTGCGCACCCAGGGCTCGTCGAGCTGGATCACGTCGGCGCCGGCGTTTTGCAGATCGAGCGCTTCGGCGTTGACGGCGGCGGCGAACGCCATCGCCAGTTCCTCGTCGTCCTTGTAGTACTCGTTCTTGGCCTGCTGGCTCATGGTGAACGGTCCGGGCAGGGTGATCTTGGCCGCGCGGTCGGTATTCTTGCGCAAAAATTCCATGTCGTGCAGTTCGACCGGCCTGGTTCGCCTCACTTCGCCAACGACGCGCGGCACCGGCGTCTCGTGTCCGGTGCGCGACGTGATGATAGCGGGCTTTTCGTCGTCGATGCCTTCGAGCGCCGTCGCAAAGCGGTTGGAATAGCTCTCACGACGAATTTCGCCGTCGGTTACGACATCGATGCCGGCGCGCTCCATGTCCCTGATAGCGACGATGGTGGCATCGTCCTGCGCCTCTTCGAGATGTTCGGCCGGCAGCCGCCACATCGCATGCAGGCGCGTACGCGGCACCACCTTCGACAGCATGGCGCGATCCACCAGCCATTCCGGCTGCGGGTAGCTGCCGACCACGGTGGTGGGCAGCAGGTGCTTTGGCAGGTTCATGATCGTCTCCTTGTTCTTCTTGTTGTTGCCTGTTCCGCCTCAGGCCGCGCGCGTCGCAGCGGCCGCAACCTCGTCCTGTACGGGATTGCGAAGCACGCCGATGCCTGACACCTCGACCTCGACCACATCGCCTTCCTTCATCCAGAGCGGCGGCGTGCGATAGGCACCGACGCCTCCGGTCGTGCCGGTGACGATGACGTCGCCGGGAACGAGTTCGGTAAACGTCGAGCAATAGGCGATCAGGGCAGGGACGTCGAACACGAGATCGGAGATCGGCGCTGCCTGCACCTCGACGCCGTTGAGGCGGGTCGCAATCGTCTGCTTGCTGATGTCGGGGGTTTCGTCCGTCGTGACCATCCACGGCCCGAACGCGCCGGTCCCGACAAAATTCTTGCCCGGGGCGAATTGCGAGGTGTGACGCTGCCAGTCGCGGATGCTGCCGTCATTGTAGCACGCATAGCCTGCGACATGCGAAAGCGCCGTTTCGCGCGCGATACGCCGGCCGGCTTTGCCGATGATCACGGCCATTTCGCCTTCGAAGTCGAACCGCTCGGACTCCAGCGGCCGGATCATCGGCTGG
>DAIMKE010000319.1:5271-6723 GCA_036721875.1 Bradyrhizobium sp.
CCGCCGACCTGGCTGTTGGCAAAGCGGGTGAAGATCATCGGGTGCGGCGGCGTGGGATGACCGCTTTCGGCGAGATGCGTGGCGTAGTTGACGCCGATGCAGAAGATCTTGTCCGGATCGGGCACGGTCGGCAGCAGTTCGATTTCGGCGAGCGCATAGTCGGGACGCTCGGTCTGCAGCGCCTTCAATGCGTCGAGCGATCCGTGCGCGAGCAACGCCTTCAGGCTCGGATACGCCTTCAGCCGCTTGCCCGCATCGATGACGCCGGCATTGGTTACGAGGCCGTAGGTGGCCGTCTGACCTGCCTTGAAACTCACGATCTTCATGGTTCGACGCTTTCTTCGATGGAGGAAACATATTGTTCGATCGGCCGTACGATCTTGCCCGCACGGATCGGGACGCAGTCGGGCGGAAAGTCCTGCCGGATGCGCGCGCCGCTCTCGCTTACGCGATCGAGAAAGCGCTCGAGATGATCCATCGCGCCGGTCGGCAAATCGTGCAGCACTATCAGGCTCCACGGCTGCGCGCGGCATTGTTCCAGCGCGCGCTCGGCCCAGCCATCGGGATCGTCCCAGTCGCGTGGAATGGCGTTCCACAGCACGCATGCGTGCTTGTTGCGCCTGAGGTAATCGACGACGGACGGCTTCAGAAGCCGGGTGTCGAGATTGCCGCCGCCGCCGAACGGCCGGAACCAGCGCTCGGTATGGGCGAGGTCGCCGATTGCGGCCTGCGTCCGGCCGATTTCCTCCTGGGCCGTCTCCGCGTCGTGCTGCTGCCCGAGCGGAACGGAGTGGGTAAACGTGTGATTGCCGATCCAGTGGCCTTCGTCATGCGCCCGTGCCGCAAGCTTTCGGCGCTCGCCATCGACGAGCTTTTCGCCGATCACGAAGAACGTCGCCTTGATGACGCGCTCGCGCAGGATGTCGAGAACGCGCGGCGTCACGCCGGGCTCCGGGCCGTTGTCGAATGTCAGCGTCAGGTCGAACACAGCCACCCTCCCTTCACGTCGCAGGCTGCAGGGTGGGGGCGATTTCTTCCGCGGCGTTCTGGCCGGCGCGGGTGCCGGTCTGCCAGATCGCGGCCTTGCGCTCGATCCACTTGATGGCGGCGTTGAAGGCGATCGCCATGGCCAGCACCAGGAGAACGCCGGCGAAGACGTGCGGGCTGTCGAGAATGGTGCGGTAGCGCGAGATGAGATAGCCGATGCCGGCGGACGAGATCAGCATCTCGGAGACGACGACCCCGACGATCACCAGCGCGCCGCCGACGCGCAGTCCCGACAGCACAGTCGGGATCGCCGCCGGAATGATCACGCGGACCAGCCGCTGGCTCATCGTCGCGCCCATGCTGCGGGCGGCCAGCAGCAGTTGCGGATCGATGGTCTGGATGCCGGCGGCGGTGGCCAGCATGGTCGGCAGGAAACCGTAGATCGAGGCGAACGCGATCTTGGAT
>DAIMKE010000320.1:0-6718 GCA_036721875.1 Bradyrhizobium sp.
AACGTACTCGTTCGCGGCAACAAGATTGTCTCCATCGGCGCTCCGTCGCAGAGCGCGTCCGCGACGACCATCGAGGGCGGCGGCCGAACGTTGATGCCGGGATTGATCGATAATCACGTCCACCTTTTCATGACCGGCAGCAGTCAGGGTGAAATGATGGACGCCAAGGCGACCTTCGAGGGGCTGGAGGCAAAGGCAGCCGAGGAAGCCAGGCAAATGTTGATGCGAGGATTCACGGCCGTGCGGGACATGGGTGGTCCGGTTTTCGGCATCAAGAAAGCCATCGACAGAGGCGAAATCCCCGGTCCGCGCATCTATCCCAGTGGAGCGATGATTTCCCAAACCTCCGGGCATGGTGATTTTCGGCTGCCGAGCGATCGCTCGCGACGATTTGGCGGCCAGATCACCAAGGGCGAGCTGATGGGAATCGGCTTCATAGCCGACGGCAGGGACGAAGTATTGACCGCCACGCGAGAGAATCTTCGCGGCGGAGCAAGCCAGATCAAGGTCATGGCAGGTGGAGGAGCTGCTTCCGCTTACGATCCGCTCGATGTTGCACAGTACACCCTGGACGAAATGAAAGCTGCTGTCGAAGCCGCCGACGATTGGGGGACGTATGTCACAGTGCATGCATATACGCCCAAGGCAGTGCAGCGGGCCGTCAAGGCGGGCGTCAAAAGTATCGAGCACGGGCAGCTTCTTGATGAACAAACCTTGAAGCTGCTCGGCGACAAGGGGCTTTGGCTAAGCCTTCAGGCGCTCGACGAGGCCCCGCCGACACAGAGCGCTGACGTGATCGCCAAGAAGCATCAGGTGGTTGCAGGGACGGACAACGCTTTCAAATGGGCCAGGAAGTACAAGGTCAAATTGGCCTGGGGAACCGATTTCCTGTTTAATCCTGCTCAGAACAAGAATCAGAATTCCGACATCCTCAAGCTCAAGCAGTGGATGACGCCGGCTGAGATTCTCAAGGTCGTCACACGTGACAATGCCGGCCTGCTCGCGCTCTCCGGATTGCGCAATCCATATCCCGGGAAGCTCGGTGTGATCGAAGCCGGCGCGCTTGCTGACCTGTTGCTGGTCGAGGGAAATCCGGTTGCCAATATCGATCTGATCGCCGATCCCACCACGAACTTTCGTGTCATCATGAAGGACGGGCGCATCTACAAGAACACGTTGTGACGCCGTCCATCGAGATGGCCTGCAGGCTCCTTTCCGCTGCGGACGACGGCGGACAGCATACGTTGGCGAAGGAACTCGGCCGCATGTATCCGACTATCGGATGATCCATTGCCCCTTGTGGATGTCGAATTTCACCAGGCCTTCATCGCGCATTTTCAGAAGCAGGGATTGGCAAGCTTCCTCGTTCGGAAGATTGGCACGCTTCATGACTTCGTAGGCCTTGAGCGGCTTCTCACGGAGCGCGCTCAGGATATTCTCGCGGTCTTTCAGCATGACGGCTCCTGCAACGCAAAACTGGCGTTCGCGGTTGGACGAATGGCTCGGACCAATGAACTGCTCAGGCCACGAGTTTGATGTGGCCGTCTTCAAGGATTCCTGTCGCGAGAGCTTCGCGCGCCATCCGCTCGATGGCGGGCCAATTCGCAAGGAGATGTTTCTGGGCCAGCGCCTGCGTCGGAAATTCGGTTTGCAGAATGCAACTCTGGCGCACGTTCCCGTTCGCGATCTGAAAGGATACCGCTTGCGGCCCCTCAATGATCTCCTGTGCGGTAGGCGTGGGAGCTATGCGCATCCGCTATTCCTTTGTGAACTTCCGATTGGGTCAGGCCATTGGACCGACATCAATGGCCGCGCCCCATTTCTTATGCGTTTGCGAGCGAAGTCGATACCCGTCAGCGTGAAGAAAGCGCGTCAAACAGGGTTGCCGCTTCGATTCTGATTCGATCAAAACCGAAGCTCCAGCTATCGGGATAAGCGGCGAAGCTCAGCTGCCAGGCTGATCGTCCTTTGCCTTCGGGGACCGTTTCGGCCCCTGATCCGCGGTGAACTGCGTGTTGCGGACCGCATCGGTCAGCATCGAGCGCATTTCCGCCTTCGTCATCGAGGGTTGACGCGTTGTCGATGCTTTCCATTGTGCCATAGCAGTGTATATGGGGTGTCCGCGCAAGAATTAAAGCCCCGCCTTATTTGTCTTAGCCCGTATCCATGTCACACGGAATTGGATCGAACGCGTCTTCAGCAAGATCAAGCAATGTTGGCAGGTCGTGACCCGATACGACAAACTCGCGGCCAACTATTTGGCCTACATCGAGCTCGCATCAATCCGCCAGAAAAACGCGCAGGCCAACGTCCCACCGAGCCGCAATTGCAACGACCGCAAGCTATGCTCTAGAGATGAACTGGCGCAGTGCCGAAACGCTCGGTATTTCAATGGAAGCGTATCCGCGTCGTATTAAGCCCCGGTTCTCCAGTTCGCTCAGGGCCGCATTAACACTGCTTCGCCCGAGTTGAGTCAACGAACCCAAGTCGGCCTGCGAGGCATTGACCACGCCTTGTGTCACGGACAGACTTTCGAGCAGGTTGCAAAATGTCACGGCCAAGCGCTCGATAGGATCGCTGCGTTTGAGCGCGTCGATCACGTTGAGCGCATTGACCAGGTTTTGCGCGAGAAGCTCCGCAAAATATCGCCATGCAGCCGGATCGTGTTGGGTAATCCGAAACATCTCGGCGCGCGATAGCCGCAGCACCCGGCAGCCGGTGGGTCCTGCGATCATGCTTAGCCGCCGGCGCTGACCAATCGCGGCGGCTGACCAATAGCCCGGCCCGCAAATATAGCCGAGCGTCGGATCGTTGCCCTGCAAAGCGATATGCAACTCGGTACGGCCCTTGACCACACCGAATGTGGCTCCGGAATCATCGCCGGCGCGAAAGCAGGAGCTACCCGCTTCGAACGTCAAAAGGTCGCACGCTGCAAGTAGCCGATCCTGGAAGTCAGCGGGCGTTGTTGAAAGCCAGCTGTGGTGCCGCCGAATAATGGCGGTGGCTTCCTGCTTGTCCATCTGATTGAAATCCTCGGCCCGTGTCCACAATGCGTCAGATGGACTGACCTAGTTGTCGGCTGATCGAAATTTTTTGAAATGTCCAATACTGAACAATGCCCTGTCAATCCTCGTGGAATGGTCTAATCAATAAAGACACATTGTCACGAGACACAACCGAAGCTTGCCGAAGGTTTTTGAAGGGCCCTCATCAATTCAATGATGACTCGTCCAAATGATAACTCGTCCAACAGACGATACCGAGGTGCTCGCGCGTGCTGAGTTGATGATTGCCGTCCTCCGGGGCAGGCATGCCTACGATGGCAGGCAATTTGACGAACAAGGCGCTATTCGCACCTTGCAGTATTTTTGCCGGATGGCGGAGGGTCATCCGGATGATGATGCCGAGTGGAAGGCCGCGGTGGAATGGATTTCGTCGCAGGGGCAGTCACTGGATTGGATTTTGAGCGGCGATCTGCGCGACATGATCTGCAGATGTGCAGCCAGATCGCCGCAGAAGCCAGCCGACTAACAAGCAATGAAATTCGCAGGACGGCTCCTCCGGCGCCCGAAGGAGAGGAGACGAACACTTAAGCAGCAAAACCGACATATCCAATGATCGAAAATATGCATTGTAAAGGGAGTTCATGAATGATCAGAACAAGAAAAGCTCTTTTCGCTGTACTCGCCCTCACTACCGCGACAGCTTTCGGCGCCTTATCAGCGAACGCGCAGCAAAAGCCGAATATCCTTGTCATCTGGGGCGATGATATCGGTACCAGCAACATCAGCCACAACAACCGCGGTCTGATGGGATATGCGACGCCCAACATCGACCGCATCGCGAAGGAAGGCGTTTCCTTCACTGATTATTACGGGCAGCAAAGCTGCACGGCTGGACGCGCGGCCTTCATCAGCGGTAGCAATCCCCTTCGCAGCGGCATGACCAAGGTCGGGTTGCCAGGAGCCAGCGAGGGATGGCAGAAGTCTGACGTGACGATGGCGACGGTGCTCAAGTCGCAGGGTTATGCGACCGGGCAGTTCGGCAAGAACCATCAGGGCGACCGTGACGAACACCTGCCGACGATGCACGGTTTCGACGAGTTCCAAGGCAACCTCTATCATCTCAACGCTGAAGAGGAGCCAGAAAATGAAGATTATCCGAAGGCTCCCGAGTTCCGGAAGAAGTTCGGCCCGCGCGGCGTGATCAAGGCCACCGCGGACGGCAAGGGCGGGCAGACGATTGTCGACACCGGTCCGCTGACCAAAAAGCGCATGGAAACCATCGATGATGAATCCGTGACTGCAGCCAAGGACTTCATCACGCGACAGGTGAAGGACGGGAAACAGTTCTTTGTCTGGTGGAACGGCACGCGCATGCACTTCCGAACGCATGTGAAGGCGGATCACAGGCATCCCGGGAACGACGACTACACCGACGGCATGATCGAGCACGACGGGCACGTGGGGGAATTGCTGAAGCTGCTCGATGATCTCGGCGTTGCCAACAACACCATCGTGCAGTACTCCACCGACAACGGGCCGCACTTCAACACGTGGCCGGACGCTGGCAACACGCCATTCCGCTCCGAGAAAAACTCAAACTGGGAAGGCGCCTATCGCGTGCCTGCGTTCCTGCGCTGGCCCGGCAAAATCCCGGCAGGGGTGAGCCTGAACGGCATCGTCTCGCATCAGGACTGGCTGCCGACCTTTGCGGCCATGGCCGGCGCGCCGGACGTCAAGGAAAAGCTCCTGAAAGGTGTCGAACTGAATGGCCGCACCTACAAAAATCATATCGACGGCTACAACATGCTGGACTACGTCACGGGCAAGACGCAGGCCTCGCCGCGCGAGGCGTTCGTCTACGTCAACGACGACGGTGACATCGTTGCAATCCGCGTGAGAGACTGGAAAGCCGTCTACAAGGAGAACCGTGGCGAGGCGTTTGGTGTCTGGCGCGAACCTTTCGTTGATCTGCGCGTTCCGCTTCTGTTTAACCTGCGCCGAGATCCCTATGAGAGAGCGCAACACAACGCAAACGTCTACCACGACTGGGTCCTGTCTCGCGTCTTCCTCATGAGCGCGATGAGCAACGCCGCGATGGAGTTCCTTCTGACGATGAAGGATTTTCCGCCGACCCAGACGCCGGGTTCGTTTAACCTGGATTCCGCCAGGAAGCGGATCGAAGGAATGGCGAAGACCGAAAACTGACGGTAGGAGGCCGCCGCCATCTCTTGGCGGCGGCCGAGTAACCGGCAGCGGGCGAGACGATCCACAGCGGCGCCAAAACAAAAACGGCGGGAATTACGCCGCCGTTCCGAAATCAATTCATCGCCAGATGAAATTACATCATCCCCAGATCCATCACGGCCGGGAGTTGGGCCAGCGGCACGACGGCGACGCCGAGCAGCGCTGCAACCATGGCCGCGAGGCGGTGATTGACGCGGCGCTTGCCGCGCATCTGGCCGGCAATCCATTCCAGCACCTGGATATCGATGTTGACAGCCTTCACCGGCGCCCAGCTCTCGATCGGCGTGTCCGGCGACAGCGCCACCGTACGCGGCGGCACCGGCAGACCCGACTCGGACGCCGCATGATGGGCGATCGCCTTGGCCAGCAGGTCGTCGAAACGGCCGTCGTCGGTGCGTTCCGCACCAGCGTCACTGATTTCGAACAATGCCTCGGCCTCGGCCCGGCTCACCGGCTGATGCTCGACGGCGGACGCGGTCAGGATGCGCGCGCACCAGGCGGCGTCATCGGCATCGAGCGCGCGGGAAAAGTGTATGCGGCCCTTCGTGGTGGGCCCTTCGCCGGTGATCACGCCATCGCGCACGATCGTGAGCGCATGGGCTGCGGTCCGGCGGCAGGACGGTTGTGGAACGTCGGACGTTTCGGCGGATATTTCGGTCTTGGCAGTCGCGGCAGACATAGTTTGCACTTCTCAATTTCTTTTCTCGGGTCCAGCATTTCCATACCGGGCATGAACGAGCGGTTAACGATTCGAAACCGGCATTTCGAGATTTCTACATGGTTGCCAATTGGTCGCTGTGACGTCGGTCACGGTTCAGCCGGATGCGCTCCGGATGGCAAACTGCCCGGGCGTGTTGAAGACCATAAAAGGCCATACCGGGGCAACCCGGACCCACTGCGGACGACGGATTCTTTTCAACGAAAGCGCGCGGATTAAAAGAAGGTGCTAGCAGTTCCGCACTTGCGGAGAAGGATCTCACCTTTTACGTGAAGCGGTTCCATTGACCGCACCCGGCACCTATAATCACCAGAACGAATATCCCTGTAACTAGAACGAGATGAGGTCGCATCATGGCACTCCAGATTGGCGCAACCGCCCCTGATTTCGAAGCCCAGACCACCGAAGGCAAAATTAAATTCCATGACTGGATCGGAAATAGCTGGGCGCTGTTGTTCTCGCACCCGAAGGACTTCACGCCGGTTTGCACCACCGAGCTCGGCGCTCTCGCAAAATTGAAGCCGGAATTCGACAAGCGCGGCGTCAAGCTGATGGGGCTGAGCGTCGATGCCGTCGACAGGCACGCGCAATGGTCCGAGGACATCAAGGAGACGCAAGGCGCGGCACCGAACTACCCGATGATCGGCGACACCGATTTCAACGTCTCCAAGCTCTACGACATGCTGCCGGCCTCGACCTCAGGCGATCCGCTCACGCGCACGCCCGCCGACAACCAGACCGTCCGCAACGT
>DAIMKE010000321.1:0-6709 GCA_036721875.1 Bradyrhizobium sp.
TGAGTTTGGCGGTCAGCGCGAACGGCGGCCGGTAGTCGGCATCGTTGACGCCGGTCAACGTGTCGGAGCCGATGTCGAAGCTTTCATCCCACTGCAGGATCATCGGCAAGGTTTTCGGCATGCGCTTGGTGGCGACTTCCTTGCCATCCACCTTCAGCGTACCGGTGCCGGGTTGGCCGAGGCCGCTGAAATTGTTGAACGCCAACGTGCCGGGGCCGATGCCCTCATATTTGAAATCGAACTCGATCGTGTGACGGCCTGGCGACAGCGCATCCGCGGCCTCCCATTTGATGCGTTCGAGATCGACCATGTTCCACAGGAATACCGGTTTGCCCTTCAACAGGTAGAAGCCGTAGCCGGCAAACCTCCCTCCTGATGTCAGGATCATGCCCTCGGCGCCCTCACTGGGCACCTCGATATCGGCGGTGATCGTGTAGGACGTGTTCAGAAGCAGCGGCGAGTCGCCCTGTGGCAGGCCTACCATCGGCCGCGTATAGGCGAACTCCGTGCGTCCAGCGGTGATGTTCGGCCGAGGCGCGACGATGCGTGCCGCCACCGAGGCATCCATCGGGAACACCTGGTATTTTCTCGCCTCTGCGACGAACTTGTCCTTCAGCTCCTTGACTTTCTGCGGATACTTGGCTGCGAGATCGACGGTCTGGCTGAAATCGGTATTGAGATCGAAGAGTTCGAGCACCTGATTGTTCAAAGGATCAGGGTTGGCGGGACCGAACGCCTCCCATGGCGCGCGATTGACCTTGGTGCTCAGGAACCAGCCGTCGTCATACAAGGCCCACTGTCCCATCATCTCGAAATACTGCGTCTTGTGTCGCGTCGGCGCCTTCGCGTTCTTTGCATCGAAAGTGTAGGCGAAGCTGATACCTTCGATCGGCTTCTGCTTGATGCCGTCGACAAACTCAGGTGCGGGAATGCCGGCGGCCTCCAGGATCGTGGGCACCACGTCGATGACGTGCACGAACTGCTCGCGCAAGCCGCCCTTCTCCTTGATGCGCGCGGGCCACGACACCACCATGTTCTGATTGATGCCGCCAAGCCGGGAGGCATTCTGCTTGAACCAGGAGAACGGAGCGTCGAAGGCCCAGGACCAGCCGGCCGACATATGATTGTAGGTCTGTTCCGTGCCCCAGACGTCGTAGAATTTCATCTGCACGTCGACCGGCAATTGATTGAGGCCGTTGAAGAACGCCACCTCGTTCGGCGTTCCCAACGGCCCACCCTCTGCACTCGTGCCGTTGTCGCCGTTGATGTAGATGATCAACGTATTGTCGAGCTTGCCCAGGTCCTCGAAGGCCTGAACGACGCGACCGATCTCATGATCGTTGTAGGCGGCGTAAGCCGCGAATATCTCGACCTGACGAATGTAAAGCTTCTGCTCATCCGCCGATAGCTGGTCCCATTCCTTCAGGACGTCCTTCGGCCAGGGCGACAGCTTGGTATCCTTCGGGATCACGCCGAGCCGCTTCTGGTTCTCGAAGATCCGGTCGCGAACCTTGTTCCAGCCTTCGTCGAACAGCTTCAGCTTGCTGATCTTGTCTACCCACTCCTTTGTCGGGTGATGCGGCGCATGCGTGGCACCCGGAGCGTATTTGATGAAGATCGGCTTGCCCGGCTGGATCTGATGCATCCTCGTCATATAGTCGATGGCATCGTCAGCCATGCCGGTAACGAGATTCCAACCCGGCTTGCCCTCAAACGGGTAGATCTGCGTGGTGTTACGGAACAGGTTCGGCTGCCACTGGTTGGCGTCGCCGCCGACAAAACCGTAGAAATACTCGAAGCCCATGCCGGTGGGCCATTGGTCGAAAGGACCGACCTGGCTCGCCGCAAAAGCCGGCACGTTGTGGTCCTTGCCGAACCACGACGTGGCGTAGCCGTTGTCGAGCAGAATACGCCCGATGGTCGCCTTGTCGCGGTCGATGATGCTGTTGTAGCCGGGGAAGCCGGTCGACTGCTCCGAGATGACGCCGAAGCCGGCGGAATGGTGGTTGCGCCCGGTGATCAGCGCCGCGCGCGTTGGCGAGCAAAGCGCGGTGGAAAACGTCCGATTATAGCGCAAGCCTTCGCTTGCAAGCCGATCCATGGTCGGGGTTGGGATCACGCCACCGAATGTACTGGGCACGCCGAAACCGGCGTCATCGGTGATGATGAGCAAGACATTGGGTGCGCCCTTCGGCGGCACGACCCGCGGCGCCCACCACGGTTTCGACTGCAGCGCGCCATCCTTGATCACCCCGCCGAACTTCGGATCGGGTGGCGGTAGCTGTTTGCCGCTGATGGTCGAGCTGGCGCTCGGCGAGCCCAGCGTGCCGGAAATCTGCTGCGCTGCGGTCTGGCTCACTATTGCGAGCGAGCTTGCAAGGCAAAGGAAGGTGCCAGTGATGGATCGAAGCGAAAAAGCACCGGATTTCGGCATGGTTCCGCTCCCTCGATCTCTTGTGCCAGGACGGGATCAATCCAGCACGGCTGAGTTCCCCACCCTTGATCTGGATCAAATTGGCCCGCGATCAATTCCGTACCGGTCCGCGCCAGGAAAAAGGGGCCGTCTCAATTGCCGGCCCCTTCCTGTCCAATTGCTTGCTTACTTGTCGCCGGCTCCCCTCGTCACCGCTTCCATGACGCGGTCGAGGTTGAAGCTGCCGGGCTTCTGGCGTGGCGGGAATTCACGGAAGCTTTGCAGCCACTGACCGACATA
The DNA here is from genome assembly GCA_036721875.1 of Bradyrhizobium sp. Taxonomy (GTDB): domain Bacteria; phylum Pseudomonadota; class Alphaproteobacteria; order Rhizobiales; family Xanthobacteraceae; genus Bradyrhizobium. Next base: position 2,714 of record DAIMKE010000321.1, read on the forward strand.
GGCGCCGGCCGGGGCGATCGCGAACATGCGATCCATGTACCAGCGCTGATAGCCCATGGCATTTTCCTCCTCCGCACGTTCAAAGGGATCCATGCGCAGGTTGCCGAGCAGCGGCGCTCGCAGGGTCTCGAACGGTTGCTGCCACACTTTGAGGCCCAGCGCATTCTGCTTCAGGAAGGTGACCTTCCAATTGTCGTAGCGCAGGGCGGCAACGCTGCCGTCGTCGGTCCAGTAGATGAATTCCCTCCGCGGCCATGTGCCCTCACCCTTGAGGGCCGGCATCAGGTTGTAGCCGTCGAGATGAACCTTGTAGTTCCGGCCGCCCGCCTGCTTGCCCTTCAACAGGTCATCTTTCAGGCTGGTATCGCCCGCGGCTGCCAGCAAGGTCGGCAGCATGTCCTCATGGGCGCAGATATCGTTGATGACGGTACCTGGCTTGACCACGCCGGGCCAGCGGATGGCGGTCGGGACACGATAGCCGCCCTCCCAGTTCGTGTTCTTCTCGCCGCGGAACATGGTCGTTCCGCCGTCCGGCCACGTGAACGTCTCCGCGCCGTTGTCGGTCGAGTACATCACGATGGTGTTGTCCTCGACGCCGAGCTCCTTGAGCTTGGCAAGCAACTGCCCGACCATGGCATCGTGCTCGACCATGCCGTCAGCGTAGACTCCGAGACCTGTTTTTCCCTGCGAAGACGCCTTCAGATGCGTGAAGATGTGCATCCGCGTGCTGTTCCACCACACGAAGAACGGCTTGTTGCTCTTGACCGCGTTGTCCATGAAGCCGAGTGCGGCGGTCGTGACCTCCTCGTCCACCGTTTCCATGCGCTTCCTGGTCAGCGGTCCGGTGTCTTCGATCTTTCCATTGGCGAAGCTGTGAATGACACCGCGCGGCCCGAACCGCTTCTTGAACTGGGGATCCTTGGGATAGTCGGGGTTCTCGGGCTCCTCCTCCGCGTTGAGATGGTAGAGGTTGCCGAAGAATTCGTCGAAGCCGTTGTTCGTGGGTAGCATCTCGTCGCGATCACCGAGATGGTTCTTGCCGAACTGGCCCGTGACGTATCCGAGCGGTTTTAGCAGCCCCGCGATCGTCGGATCTTCGATCTTCATGCCTTCCGGCGTGCCCGGTAGTCCGACCTTCGTCAGTCCGGTGCGGATCGGCGACTGGCCGGTGATGAATGCAGCACGGCCCGCGGTGCAACTCTGCTGGCCGTACCAATCGGTGAACAACGCGCCTTCCGCCGCGATGCGATCGATGTTGGGCGTCTTGTAACCCATCATTCCGCGGTTGTACGCGCTGATGTTGAAGCCGCCGATGTCGTCGCCCCAGATGACGAGAATGTTGGGCGGCTTCTTCGTCTGGGCCAAGGCGTCGGTCATGCCGGCCATCAGGCACAGCGCGCCGACCGCGGCCCCGCAAAACTGCTTGAGCAAAGTCGTTGTTCGCATATGGGCTCCCTCCTGTTGTCAATCGTTGAAATCGGTTTCTTCGATGCGCAACGACAATCCGAGCGCGTCACTATCGAGGACCCGGCTAAACCTCAGCGCGGGAGCCTCGGCTGCGATTTCCATGATCGCGATCAACCGGGAAAACCGCCCTGATCGGAGGTTGCACAGCAGCTCTTCCTGGGATTCCCACTCTTCGACATAGTTGAAGCAGCGTGGATTTCCGATCTCGGAATACAATCGAGCACTGGCGCAACCGCGATCCAGCTGTGCCGGCCGCATCACCGACCGCAACGCTTCGATGAGTTCGCTTGCGCCCAGTGAATGCGAGCATATGGACAGCGACATCTGGATCATGCGTCAGCTACTAGCAGGCGACGTGCCAGACCTTCGGGGGCCTCCTTGGCGGCCGGATATTCGATATGAATCAGATACCTGGGGATGCAGTCGATGAATTCGGGCGGGCTGGTGTGCGAACGATCGTCGGAGATTCCGCGACATTTCGGAGCTTAGGTCATGCGACGCAGGCCCAGTTTCGCCATGCGGCTTTCCAGCGTCGTCGGCTTGAGCCCCAGGATTTCCGCAGCTCCACCCCTGCCGCGAACCCGCCAATGCGTGGAATCCAGCACACGGCGAATGTGCTCGCTCTCGATGTTCGCGATTGACTGGTCATGGCGCGGCAGGCCACCCTTCTGGTTCGACAGCTCGACCTTCAGGGTAGGACCATCCGACAGGATGATCGCGCGCTCAATCTCGTTGCGGAGCTCCCGGATGTTTCCCGGCCAATCATACTGCTGAAGCGCCTTGATGCTGGCCCTTGAGATCGAATCGATTGACTTGCCGATGCTCTTCGAGAGTTCCTCGATGAATGCATTGGCAAGGAGCGGGATGTCGTCCTGGCGCTCGCGAAGGGACGGTACCGAGATCGGAAACACGTTGAGACGGTAGAACAAGTCGTCCCGGAAACGTCCCTCTGCGACAGCCTTCCTGATATCGCGATTGCTCGCCGCAATGACCCGCACGTCGACCTTGATCGGCTTCGGACTGCCAAGCCGTTCGATCTCTCGTTCCTGAAGCGCACGAAGCAGTTTCGCCTGGGCCTCGAAAGGCAGCTCCGTCACCTCATCGAGGAACAGCGTCGAGCCGCTGGCCAATTCGAACCGGCCGATCTGCTTCGCAAGCGCGCCGGTATAGGCGCCCTTCTCCCTGCCAAAAAGCTCGCTTTCGATCAGTGCCGTCGGGATCGCTGCGCAATTGACGCGCACCATCACGCGGTCGCGGCGCGGACTCAGTTCGTGAATGGCCGACGCCAGCAACTCCTTGCCGGAGCCGGTCTCCCCCAGTAGCATGACCGTCGCGTTGGTGCGGGCAACCTGCTCGACCGCCGCAAGGGTCTGCTGGATTGCCTTGCTCTTACCGATGATCTTTCCAAAACCCTGCCGCTCCTTGACGAGATCGCGGAGATAGAGGTTCTCGCCCTGCAATCGATCCTGCAGCGCCCTGACCTCCGCCAAGGCGGTTCTCAACTCCTCGTCGCCGAGTTTGCGGGCGAGAGCCGCTGCGAAAATCTGGGCGACGAGCCGCAGGCGATTGACGACCGCTTCCGGCCAATGCCGTTCGCGGACCATCGCTCCGAACGAAAGTGATCCGACCACCTTGCCTGAGACAATCAACGGAATGGTGACGTTGGATTTCGGACCGCTCGCACGAAAGGCCTCGAGATCCCCGCGGGCTTCCGCCGGCAGATCGTCGAGAGACGAAAAACAAACGATCTCGGAGTCGAGAATCCTTTGCAGCGCCCAAGGGAATTGCTTGCGCGCCGATAGAGCGCGTGGATAGGCGCGGAACTCAGGACGGGCCCAGGAATGGGTAGCGACGAGGTCGCCGGTTTCATCCACGAACTGGTGAATCGTGCTGCGGTCGAGATCGAGAACTTCGACGAAACACCGCTGGGCATCTTCAATGGTGGCGTCGATCTGGTCGGCCGCGATGTTCACGAAGCGCGCGGCCTGATTGGCAAGGACCGTCTCGAAACGCAGACGGTCATCGCGGTCCGACTCTTGCTGCCCTATCGGGATACCCATGGAATTGCAAGTTTGTTTCGGAACTTGCGCATTTTTGGCATTATGCCTGCCGTAAGCAAGAGGCTAGACGTGCAATTCGACAAAATCGATTTCAGGCTTCGCTCCGATGAACAATGGGCTCTATGTCGTCAGAGTAACGGGGCTGGACGCGGTCGAATGGCCGCCTAACGGTGTCGTCGTGCTCAGGGACGGGATGATCGTGGGAGGCGGCTCCTACGTCTATTATCAGGGCACCTACGCTTCCAAGGACGGCATCTTAAAGGGCGAGCTTGTCGTAAATCCGCATACGCCTCCGCCACCAGGCCATCTGTTCTACAACGCAGTCGAGGTCGGCATGGGAATCGCCGGCACCTACTCCGGCGATCGAGCCGAACTGACCGGGACGGCGCTCGTCGGCAAACGGAGCCTGGCTGTGCGCCTCACCTTCCAGAAGCTGGTAGATATATGAGCGTCCACTGCAGCGCCTTTC
>DAIMKE010000322.1:0-6708 GCA_036721875.1 Bradyrhizobium sp.
GACATATGCCGCGCCAATGCACGCCCGCCAGTCGCCCCCAAAGTGGTTTTTGCACAACCAAGCGAAAGGCACGCATTGACGCAGGCGAAATTTCGGGACAAAGCATGGCAAGCTCAGGCTCGTTCCGGCTGCGGCATTGGGAGCAGCTCGACTACTTTCCGAAGGTCCTGAGGCGGTTGCTGCGAGGAGTCCTGACGCCACGCTGCTGCCGAACAGGCCTGCTCGTTCGATAGAGTCTCCCCATCATTCACACGTGTCCCTGTTGTGGTCGGCGTCTTGTCGCTAGGACGGATATAAATGTCGCCCGACTGGATCGTATTTGACGTTCTCCCATGCGAAGGTGCAGTCCTTGCGCACCGATTTGTAGAACCAGTCACATGCGCCTCGATGCCATGGTCATCGAACCGCCAGCCCAGCATGTGGGGTGAACCATAGGCAGCAGTAGCGAGGAGCCTGGACAGGCGGAGAGCGAATTTCTTTGCGGTCCGCTTGATCATGCTTGGCAGCGAGAAGTTCTGCCTGTTGGACAGCAGCCCTTGAAACTTCGCGGATGGCGGTCGATCAGCGGGACAGGAAGTCAGCTTGTGCCGGATACAATAGAGCTATCGCTGAAAGTTGGTGACGGCGGGAATCGGGAGGGCGGCATATCGTGGGGGTGCTTCACCCCTCCACTACTCCGCCGAAGGAGCGATATGCCGTGTCCAAAGATAACATCAACAAGCTGATTCAGCCAGGAAACGTCGACGATAAACTCACCGAAGTCTTGCGCAATGGGGCGCGTGCGCTGTTGGCCCAGGCGGTCGAGGCCGAGGTCGCGGACTTTCTTGGCAAGCATGCCGATTTGAAGACTGCAAACGGCCACCAGCGCGTCGTGCGCCACGGTCACCTGCCGGAACGCGAGGTGATGACCGGTATCGATCCGGTTGCCGTCCGCCTGCCGCGGGTACGCGATCGCGAGGCGGACGCGACCTGCCCCGACCGCATCCGGTCCTCTCCGTCGATCCTTCCGCCCTACATGTGCCGCTCGAAATCGATCGAGACGCTGCTGCCGATCCTTTATCTGAAGGGGATCTCGACCGGCGACTTCTCCGAGGCGCTGCCGGCGCTGCTCGGCAAGGATGCTGCCGGGTTGTCGGCATCCGCCATCGGCCGGCTGAAAGACGGCTGGCTCGAGGAACACACCGCGTGGCAGAGCTGCGATCTGTCGGCCAAGCGCTACGTCTACGTCTTGGCCGATGGCATCCATCTCGAAGCCCGCCTCGAAGACGAAAAGCAGTGCATTCTGGTGCTGATCGGCGCGACGCCGGAAGGCCGCAAGGAACTGATCGGCTTCACCGAAGGCGCCCGCGAGAGCTCGCAGGACTGGCGCGAACTGCTGCTAGACCTGAAGCGGCGCGGGCTCGACGTGCCGCCGCGGCTCGCCATCGCCGATGGCGCCGCCGGCGAGGTCTAGCCTATGCGAGCTTTGGCACTGAAGGCCTGGCGCCCTTCTTCATCGAGATCGATGCTACAGCTTTTGTCAGCCAGAAAGGCGAGGTCTCGGCGCAGATCACCGCATTCCGCGACCTGCTCATTACGAACCGCCTGATCCTGCAGCCCCGCATCGATCTGAAGCTGCAGGCGCAGCCGGTGCGCGATCTGGATCTGGGCAGCGGCTTCACCGATGTCGAGCTAGGCGCGCGGTTGCGCTATGAGATCACGCGGAACGTCGCCCCTTACATCGAGGTAAACTGGGAACGCAAGTTGGGGCAGACGGCCAGCATCGCCAAGGCAAATGGAGAGCCAGTCTCGAGCCTGTTCTTCTTGGGCGGCGTTCGCCTGGTGTGGTGACCGGTGGATTGGGTGAAACGACGGATCGCGCGCGGCCAAGCGGGTGCTACACAAGCAGGTGCTACACAAGCGGGTGCTACATGCGGTGCGGCCGGTACCTGATGCCATTGGCGATCTGGAGTTCCCGCACATACCGGACAATGGCGGCGACCTGCTCCTCCGTGACCTGACGCTGCGGCGGCATGTTGCCGAACGGCCAGTGATGCTGTCTGACGCCGAATTTCGCAGCCGCAAAGAAGGCGGCATCGGCGTGATGACCCGGATTGTAGATATCGTGGACGAGGGGCGGCCCCTTGTCTGTTCCCGAGGCCTTCATGCCATGGCAGGCTGCGCAATTCGCTTCGAACACGGCCTTGCCCTTTGTCGCCGGGACTGAAAGCTCCGGTTCGGAGACCTCGACAACGGATGACCGCGGAGCGGGTCCAAGGGAGGATATCCCCCAAAGTAAGACCGCAGCGGCGACCGTCGCTCCGGCTCCCAAGACGAATTTGGTGTAGGCGCGCCTGTTTCGCATCGCTTGAGAACTTACCCTCCATTCCGTTGATGTGTTTGACGCCGATCAACTATAGGGACACATGCTTACGTCATTTAATGCCAAAAACCCCCTCGACACATGCTGACATGACATAACGAGCTTAGCGAGTGCTCATGTGGGCCGAAAGCTCGTGGCATTGGCTTGTGCGGCGCGGCAATCAGGATGGAAGTGCGGTCTGGTACGGCGGGACGATTGTTGGCTGTGCACCTTGGCAGGCGCAGCATCGGGGCCACGGCTACTGCGTTGATGAAGGGACGGGTCAGCGACCCTCACGTCAGCGTGAGCTTGTAACCACCGGACGACTTGCTCCGAACTCACTATCGGACGCGCATGTGACGCGCTTCAAACAGTGATGGAGCCGGACCGTGTCAACGAAACACCTTCTTAACGTTTCACTCCTGTTGCCGCTGGTGGCGATGTCTGCAACGGCTCGGGCGGGCGAGACGATCACAAGCAAGAGCTATTGGCCAAGCGAGGCCCGGCAGAGCGCACAACCAGACTTGTGGATGCGCAACGCGATTTGAACTCTGCGTTCGCCTACGACCGGGCAGGGTCATCTTTGCAGCCCGTGACTGGCCCGAACGAGGCCGGATCCGCATGGCGTTATCAGGGCGGCCCGAAATCCCGCTGATATAAGCAGCCCTCCTTGTATGTGCGAATGTTGATTTGGATCAAAGACGGCTGACAGGATCGTACAAAATTTTCAAATGATGACTTTTGCCGCCTGTTCTAGAAACAAGATACACAACATGGCCCTTCAGGCCGCGCGATTGCCATGGCGGTCGCACTCGCGATGTCTTCAGCAATAGTCTGCGTTTTTTGAGGCTGATCCCTGCTGCCCACAGTCAAGAGCTTTTGTCTCCGGGTGATTGGTTAGAGAAGCTGGATCGCGAGCATAACAAACTGGTATCCCCAGCGGGACACGTCCATGCGAGGGGGCGGGTTCTAGATGTCGATATAGAACGTCCAGGTTCGATCACCATCCTAATTGATGCCGTTGAGAGCGCCGACAAGACAATCCGCATGCCAGCTATGGAAATGCCATTCCACGTCACAAACCGTCGCATGCTTCAAGGGCTTCGCCGTGGAGACGTAGTCGATTTCGAGGCAGCTCGGCTGAAAAATGCTGTGATGATAACGGGCATCCAAAAAGCGTATTAGCTTCCAATGCCCAAAATCTATCGGTCGGACGGCACCCCACTCCAGTCACGCGTGTCATGCGGATCACACTGGCAGTAAGGCGAGCGCGCGGGATCCCGTCTGCGGAATGACGGTCGACCCGCTACCAGTAAGCACCGGTTCAACCACCGCGGCGAAATCTTTCATTTCTGCCGCCGGTTGCCGCCAATCCCGGAGTATATCTCGATCACAACAAGCCGAACGCCGCCGTGCCTGAAGGCACGATTTATACGTGCCCGATGCATCCCCAGATCCGTCAGGTCGGACCGGGCACCTGCCCGATTTGCGGCATGGCCCTTGAGCCGGAGGTCGCGACAGCGGACACAGGTCCCAACCCCGAACTTAGCGACATGACGCGCCGGTTCTGTCTTGGGCTCGCGTTATCCGCTCCGGTCGTGGTGCTGGAGATGGGCGGGCACCTCATGGGCGGCTATCGCTGGATCGACCAGACGCTGTCGAACTGGATCCAGTTCTTGCTCGCGACTCCCGTCGTACTCTGGGCCGGCTGGCCGTTCTTTGTGCGGGCTTGGCAGTCCGCCATCGGCCGTAGCCTCAAGATGTTCACGCTGATCGCGATGGGCGTCGGCGTCGCTTATGTCTACAGCACTTGTCGCAACTCTGGCTCCGGGCACCTTCCCCTCCACTTTCCGCGACCACGACGGCGCCGTTGCCGTATATTTCGGGGCCGCGGCGGTCATCACGATGCTGGTCCTGCTGGGCCAGGTGCTCGAATTGCGCGCACGAGAAGCGACATCGAGTGCGATCAGGGCGTTGCTCGACCCTGGCTCCGAAAACGGCGCGCCGCATCGGCGACGACGGCGGCGACGAAGAGGTCGCAATCGACGTGCTGCAGCCGGGCGACCGCCTGCGCGTGCGTCCGGACGAGAAAGTGCCGGTCGACGGCGAGATCATCGAAGGCCGCTCCTCACTCGACGAATCGATGGTGAGGGGCGAATCCATGCCGGTCACCAAGGAGACCGGCGCCAAGGTGATTGCAGGCACCTTGAATCGTCGGGCAGCTTCGTCATGCGCGCCGAAAAGGTCGGACGCGACACCATGCTGTCGCAGATCGTGCAGATGGTGGCGCAGGCGCAGCGCTCGCGCGCGCCGATCCAGCGGCTTGCCGATCAGGTCGCCGGCTGGTTCGTGCCGGCCGTCATCGTCATTGCGCTCGTCGCCTTCGGGCGCGGGCGCTGTACGGCCCCGAGCCGCGCTTCGCCTTCGGCCTGGTTGCCGCGGTCAGCGTGCTGATTATCGCCTGCCTGCGCGCTCGGGCTCGCCACACCGATGTCGATCATGGTGGGCGTCGGGCGCGGCGCGCAGGTCGGGGTGCTGATCAAGAACGCCGAGGCGTTCGAGCGCATGGAGCGGATCGACACCTTGTCGTGGACAAGACGGGCACCCTGACCGAAGGCCGTCCGAAGGTCGTCTCGATTCGCATCGGCCTCGGGTATCAGGCCGAGGAGGTGCTGCGGCTTGCGGCGAGCGTAGAGCGCGCCAGCGAGCATCCGCTCGCCAATGCGATCGTCTGGAAGCGAGCGAGCGCAAGCTCACGACATCGGAGGTGATTTCGATTCGCCCGTCGGCGAAGGTGCAATCGGAATCGTCGAAGGCAAGAACGTTGCCTTGGGCAACGCGACCTTCTTGAGATCGCGAAATGTGGAGACCTCGACGCTCGAGCCCGAAGCCGAACGACTGCGCGCCGAAGGCGCAACCGTGATCAACATGGCCATCGACGGAAAGCTCGCCGGAATCCTGGCCATTGCCGATCCGATCAAATCGCCGACGCCGGAGGTGCTAAAGGCGCTCGCCTCGGAAGGCATTCGCGTGATCATGCTGACCGGCGACAACCGGACCACGGCACAGGCGGTGGCCCGCAAGTTCAGCATCGCCGATGTCGAGGCCGAGGTCCTGCCCGACCAGAAGAGCGCCGTCGCCGCAAAGTTGCAGAAGCAAGGTAGGATCGTTGCTATGGCCGGTGAGGGCGTCAACGATGCCCCGGCGCTTGGACCGGCACCGACGTGGCGATGGAAAGCGCCGGCGTCACCCTGCTCAAGGGCGACCTCACCGGTATCGTCCGCGCACGCCTTCTGTCGGAGGCGACGATGAGCAATATCAAGCAAAACCTGTTCTTTGCATTTGCCTATAACGCAGCTGGCATCCCGCTTGCGGCCGGCATACTTTATCCGACCTTCGGGCTCTTGCTATCCCCGATCATCGCGGCGGCCGCGATGGCGCTATCATCGGTCAGCGTCGTCGGCAACCCTGCTGCTTGGGACAACGCGCATCTGATTCGGCGGCTCGTCGCTCGCTGCCCGTTCGTGACTCGCCTTTTGCGCGACTGTGCCGCGGCGCTGATCCGGTCGCTCGGATGCACCGCTGGCAAGGACTCGCACTTACATGCTGCGCTGTTTGTTGGATCGATCAACGAGGCGGCGAGGCTCGCCCGCGCGCGCCGAGCGTCCTTGGCACACGGTCGCCTCATCGGCGGCGATATCCACCGGAACAGGAGCAAAACCTCGGCATGATCGTTGTTCCCAGTTATGGCCGCCTGGGATGCAGCCTGGTCCAGCGGTGCGGAGGGTACACGCAACGATCACACACGTCACAAGGAGAGCCAAATGGAAAGACAATTAGCGCACGGCCAACTGGACCGCCAGATGATACACCACCACTACCTGATGCTTGGCCTGGATCTCGTGGTCAGCACCATCATCATGTACTTCGTGATGTTCACGATGAACTGGAGCTTTGGAGACTTTTTCAACAACCTCAATATGTTCTACATGGCCTTGATGATGGCCACGCCGATGGGCACCCTCATGCTGCTGATGATGCACACGATGTATCCCAACGATCGGCTGAACTTGCTGCTCCACGCGCTATTCGTACTGTTGTTCATTGTCGCACTCCTCGGCGTGCGAGCGCAGGGCCTCATCGGCGATCGGCAGTTCGTCCGGTCGATGATTCCGCACCATTCGGGCACTTCTCATGTGTAACCGTTCATCGATACAGGACGCTGAGATCCGCGATCTTTGCTTCGGCCCCAATGGCATCGTCGAGTCGCAGACCCGCGAGATCCGTCAGATGAAGGCAATTCTAGTCAGGCTCTAGAGCGTTAGCCGATCAGGTTGCAAATATCCTGCGGCGGCGAAGTAGTTTGT
>DAIMKE010000323.1:0-6701 GCA_036721875.1 Bradyrhizobium sp.
GTTCGGGCTCGGCCGGCGCGCATATAACGATCACGGCCTATGACACCACCCGCTCGGCGCGACCGATCGTCAACGGCGGAACGAACCAGGCCGCGCTCAAGCTGTTTAATCAGGAATATTGGTCTATCGAGAAGATCGAGACGTCCGGCGGCACGCCTTTTGGTATCTACATCAGCGGCAATCAAAGCGGACGCGTGCTCCGCGACATCCGCGTGACCAACGTTGTGATCCATGACGTGGGCGGTACCGTCACGAACAAGCAGACTGGACTGCTCGTCATCGCTCCTGAGGTGACAGGGACGATTTTCGATGGCGTAGTCGTGGACGGAGTCACCGCTTTCGCGACGACACAATGGGCGGGCATGCGGATCGCGGGACAGCCGCCCGGCGCAGGCACGGGGACGAGCGCGCATTCCCGCAACATCACGGTGCGCAATTCGACGGTTCACGACACGGGCGGCGAGGGAATTCTGCTATCCCAAGTCGACAACGGCCTTATCGAAAACAATGTGGCGTACAATACCGGACAGACGTCCGTAACGAACCTTGGTTCGCCTAATGGTATATGGACGTGGGGGTGCAACGATTGTGTTGTGCAGTTCAACGAAGTCTATAATACCGACTCGCCGGTGTCGTTGGACGGTGGCGCGTTCGATATCGACTATTTCACGAACCGTAATACATATCAGTATAATTATGGCCATGACACCCAAGGTTATTGTGTGACAGCGCTAGGCGCTTCCAATTACACGACAACGGATGCGGTCATCCGCTATAACGTCTGTAGTTATAACGGAAGGGGTTCCGATCTCGCGGGGCAAGGTGCAATATACACATACACCTGGGACGGTGGGTTGATCGATGGTTTGAAAATTTATAACAACACCATCTACTGGGACCCGGTCATCGCAAAGTCAGCGATCATTAACAAGGCGACGTACACCGGATCTCAAGATAAGATATTTGCAAACAATATTATATACTCGACAGTGCCAAACATGGTATATAACGTCGGTTCTTCACTGCTTTATAATAACAACATTTATTGGACGACGGCCGGGGCAACGCCTATCTGGTGGTTCAACAATACTAGCTATGCCGGCTTTGCTGCGTGGCGAGCAGGTAGTGGTCAGGATGCGGCGGGCAAGTTTCTGAACCCCTTTCTCGTGACGCCGCTTTCGCATGCGGCTGGTCGGCCGACGACCGCCTTTACGCTGCAGGCGGGGTCTCCTGCCATCAATGCAGGCGTGAACGTCGGGTCGATGGGAACGCGTGACTTCTACGGCAATGTGATTCCGCAGGGCGGCGCATACGACGTGGGTGCGCATGAGCGGCAATAGCACGGCTCATGGCTCCGTCGCGCACTCTGCTGCTTTGCATGCTAATGGTGGTGAGCGGCTGCGGGGGCACGCCCGAAGGGGACCAGGCGCTGCCCTCCGGTCCCCTGCTGGTGACCTTTTTGGGTGACCTCCGCCAGCGGCAGGCGGCCAACGCCAATCGGGCGCAGATCGTTGTCGCGAAGAGCATGTCGACGCAATTCCTGCCGCGCGGAGTGGCTTCGGTGATCGTACTGAGCGGCGACTCGGCTGGAAAGGCTCCTGATCGGACCTTAGCGGTCGAGGCCAAGCTCGACTGGGCGCTCGATGATCTTTTGGTGCTCCCGGACGGCAACGGTGAGCTGGCGCGGCGCTACGAGGTCCATGATCTGCCGAGTACCATCCTGCTCGACGAGACCGGCCGCGTCATCCGTCGATGGGTTGGTTTTGCGCCTGCCCAGGACCTAGCACTGCCGCTGGAGGACGCCTACCCGCGCCCCAGGCGGGCGTTCGGCAGGCAGAGCAGCGCGCCAGCCTCTCGATAGCGCATGAAGGGAGTGAATATGGAACGGCGCCACGTCATCGGAACGATTGGGTTGGGCGTCGGAGCCGCGGTGACGGGGGTGCCGATCGCGCGGGCGACCAGCACGGCGCACGTCCTCCTCGTTGCGGGGCAGAGCAATTCGGCCACGGCAGCCGTCAAGGGCTCACTGGCTCCATCGAATCTTCGCTCCTTGCCCGGCGCGTCCATCTGGCAGGCATGGACGAACAGCTGGGCTCCCTATCAACTCGGTCTGAACTCCCATACCACGGTCAGCCAGCCGCCCTGCGTAGCGACGGCTCCGCCGTTGGACTGCATCTGGGGTCCGGAAGCGGAGTTCGCACGGCGCTGGCTGCTTGCAAACCCAGGCGGCGATCTGCGGATCGTCAAATTGGGCGTCGGCAGCAGCGGGATATCGTCGGCGGCACGTTTATACGGCGTCGGCGTCTGGGATCCGGCTCTGACGAACGAGATATATGCGCTGTACGCAACTATGTGGTCACGCGCGATGGCCGCACTGGCGGCGGAAGGAAAGACACCGATATTCATCGGCACACTCTGGGCGCAAGGCGAGAACGAGGCGGCCGCATCCAGCGCAGCCGCGGCCGGCCACGAGGCGTTGACGCGCGCCTTCGAGAGCCGGTGGCGATCGGAAATGATGGAGAATAGCAATGCGCCCTTCGTCATCTACCGCATGTCGAACAGCTCGGCATGGCCCTACCGCGCGACCGTTCGTCGGGGTCAGCTTAACCTTGGGCAAAGCCTAGCCAACGTGAAATGGGTGGATGCGGATCTCTACTCGCTTCAATCCGACCGTGCCCATTATACCGCGAGCAGCGTGGTGACGATGGGTGCGGACGGTTTTTCCACGATCTTCCAGCCTTCCAGTATCGGTTCGGTCGCGGGGCGGCTGTTCAGTTGGGACACGACAAGCCTACAAAGCGCGGTGGACGACGGCGCCGGTCGGATAGCCGAGCTGCGCGACGTCGTGCAACCAACCCGCTATTTCGGCGCCCGCACCGGCCGTCCCGGACTATCCGGTGCGGGCGGGCCGGCGGCGAACAAGCGCGTGATGACGTTCGATCGTTCGAGGGACCAGTATCTTTCTGCGACGGCCGGAGCGGAGCTAAGTTCCCTCATCACGCAGTTCGACGCTGGCGATATCCGCGCGTCGTCGGGCTATTGGTGTTTCGCGTGCAAGGTCAACAACGTCAGCAGCGTCCATCGTATCGTCTACACTACCGGCGTAGCGGGAATGGGCCAGCCGCTTCTCGCCTATCGACAGAGCACCGTCGGTCGCGGCCCGTCGCACTGGGCTACCGGCGCAACGGAGGTCATCGGGTTCGACGATCCCGTGATCGACAGCGGCTGGCATGTCCTGGAAAGGGTCAAGGCCGGGGCGCTTGATCAGTTGTGGGTCGACGGCGCACCCACGGCGATCGGAACAATCTCCCAGATGGGTGCCATGTCGGCAGCGGACATGCTAATGGGCGCGTCAGTGGTTTCGGGAACAGCGAAGGGCGCATTCGACGGGGCGCTCGGCTCGGGCTCGTTTCACGCTGGCGTTCCGCCCGCAGGCGAGCGCACCTACGCGCGTCGCTGGGTCGCCAATCGGATAGGTCTGTCCGTTCGATAAGAATGGTGGATTGGGACCGACATTGAACGTGTCTGGCTCTGCTGTCCAAGATTTCTCGGTACATTCATGGGGGTGGCCGGTTTGACATCCTCTCAATTTTTTGCCCACGGCGAGTGGGAGTTTCCGGGCCTTCAAAGCTCACGGGCGAAGAGCTGAGACATGAAGAAGACGAAGCACACCGGGGAACAGATCGCGTTCGGAGTGAAGCTAGTGGAGACGGGTACGTCGGTGGCGGAGGTAAGTCGCCGAACGAGATTTCGGAGCAGACCTTCTACCGCTGGAAGACGGTGTACGGCGGTGGTCGCGGCGATGACGCGGATTTCGTCGAGCCGCGGTGCCCCCAGAACCCTCCGCGTGGACAACAGGCCCGAGTTCATCTCAAAGGCGCTCGACCATTGGGCGTACGAGAACGGGATCACGCTGGACTTCTCGCGGCGGGCAAACCAACCGACAATGCCTTTGTCGAGAGCTTCAACGGCCGCCTGCGCGACGAGTGCCTCAACGCCCACTGGTTGGTTCCTGTCGCTTGCAAACGCTCGGGCTGACCTGCTGCCCGTTTCCTGGACCGTTTTGAGCTGGAAAATTCCAGTTATGAAGGAGGGCCACGGAAGCCGAGTGCGCGATGAAGAGGTCGAAATTCTCGGAGGCGCAGATCGCCTTCGTGCTGAAGCAGGCAGAGGATGGCACAAGCGTCGGCGAGGTGTGCCGGAGAACCGGGATCAGCGAGGCGACGTTCTACGCTTGGCGTAAGAAGTACGCGGGGCTGATGCCATCGGAGATGCGGCGGTTGCGCCAGCTCGAGGAGGAGAACGCCAAGCTCAAGCGTCTCGTCGCTGACCTCAGCCTCGACAAGGCGATGTTGCAGGATGTCGTCTCGCGAAAGCTCTGAGGCCTGATCGGCGTCGGCAGCTCGTCGATGCCGTTCGCAGCACCTGGCAGGTCAGCATCAGGCGGGCCTGCGGGGTGCTCCGGGCGGAACGATCGAGCTACCACTATCGTGGTTGCCGTGCGGATCAGGCCGACCTGAAGAAGCGGATGAAGGAGATCGCCGAGACGCGGGTGCGGTACGGCTATCGTCGCATCCATGTGCTGCTCCGAAGGGAGGGCTGGGACGTGAACGCGAAGCGTATCTATCGGCTTTACAAGGAGATGGGGCTGCAGCTGCGGCATAAGCCACCGAAGCGCCGGGTGAAGGCGAAGCTGAGAGAAGGCCGCTGCGCGGCGTCTTGTTCGAATGAAGTGTGGGCCATGGACTTCGTCCATGACCAGCTTGCCACAGGGCCAAAGCTGCGCATTCTGACGGTGGTCGATACCTTCAGCCGGTTCTCGCCAGCGGTGGTGCCGCGGTTCAGCTTCCGGGCGCCGGACGTCGTAGAGGTGCTCGAACGGGTGTGCGCCGAGGTGGGCTATCCGGTGACGATCCGCGTCGACCAAGGCAGCGAGTTCATCTCGCGCGACCTGGATCTGTGGGCATACACCCGCGGCGTCACGCTCGACTTCAGCCGACCCGGCAAGCCAACGGACAATGCGTTCATCGAGTCCTTCAACGGCAAGTTTCGGGCAGAGTGCCTGAACCAGCACTGGTTCATGAGCTTCGACGATGCCGTCCGAAAATGCGAGGCTTGGCGCAGAGACTATAACGAGGTGCGGCCACACAGCGCGATCGGCAACAAGACGCCAATATCGCTGGTGAACCGGTCAGCGGCACATGGCCCGCCGCTGCCGGCAGATGCTGGATGACGGCCAGCGGAGTGGTCCAAGAACCGGTAGCAGCTCAATTCTTGAACTGCTCTGCTGACCGGACGTACTCTGAGAGAATATGCACGGTCTTGTGCCGACTGACCTCCTGCATCTTGAAAATCGTCGCACCGCGCGCGGCGCTCTCGGTCAGAAAGCCGGCACGCAAAGAATGCCCCGCGAACTGCCGCTCGTCGAGCCCAACCTTGCGCGCCGCGGCTTGGACCAGCCGCGCGATCGCCCGATCGCTCATTCCTTCCGCCGTTAGCTCATCGTTCCGGGTCAGCCGCCGGAACAGCGGCCCCGCGTCATGCCCAGCCGCCGCCATCCACGCGAGGAGATGCGCCTTGGGCCGCAGCCGCGACCCTTCGAGCACCGCCACCCGCGCCTTCCTGCGGCTGGTCGGTTTTCGACATCCCGATAATGACGCGCAGCCCCTCAGGCACGAGCTCGATGTCATCGACAGTGAGCGCGACCAGTTCGGAGCGCCGCAGCGCCGCTGCCATCCCGATCGCCAACACCGCGCGATCCCGCAGCGCGCGCAGGCCATCGCCGGGAAAGGAGCCGAGCATCGCCTCAAGGATGACGGCGTCGGCCGCGCGCTTGCGCGTTTTCTTGCCGCCGCGGCTGTTGCGGATCCCTGCCATCGTTTCGCGCAATCTCCCGGCATCGGGCTGCGCGGTCGGCGCCACGAAGTTTGCGGCCCGGTGATAATGCCCGATCGCGGCCACCCGCCGCTCGATCGTCGCCGGCGAGCGCCCGCGGTCGGCTTCCCAGGCAACAAAGCGCCGCACCAGCTCGGCCGACGCCGGGAGCGGACGTTCACCACGCTCCGCGCACCAGGTCGTAAAGATCACCCAATCCGCGGCGGCAGGTCCCGGTTCCAAAACAGCGCGTTCGCACGCCAGTAGAGGTGATACGCGTTCGGGGAACTCACCGGCCGCGACATCGCGCGACGCATCTCCTCCCTCTCGATGCTCGAGTCGACGCGCTGGGCGACCTGACCGGCGACCCGGTCCTGAAGATCGAACACTCTCGCGAGATCGTCCTCGAAGCGCTCGGCCCCGACCTGCTTTCTCGCAATGGCGTCGCTGAGCTTGACCGAGACCCGCACGGCCGACCCGGCGATCCGGACGCTCCCCTCGAGAAGGTAGCGAACCCCCAGCTCCCGGGCGATGACCGCCCGATCCCGTCGATCGTGGCGGTAGTCAGGCTGGATCCGCTCGCTATCACGAAGAGCGACGAGTAGCGGGAGAGCGATATGGTGATCTTTTCGAGGAAGCCGTCAGCGACGTAGTCCCGGTCCTCGTCGTCGTGCAGGTGAACGGCAGGACTGCGATGGACGGCTTGACCGGCAGAGGCGGGATGGGCCCCGTCGCGTCGCCGACAGCGCCTTCCGTCGCGACATCGCCCGTAACCTCTCCGCTCGACCGTCCGAGGGCGGCGAAGGCGGTCCGCTGCACCCGGAGCC
>DAIMKE010000324.1:0-4728 GCA_036721875.1 Bradyrhizobium sp.
TCTCGTTCCTCGCGCCCTGCCCGTCGTCGGGCCTGATCGTGCATGGCGAGAGGGATGCGGTAGTGCCGCCGAAGGACGTCAACACGCTGGTCGAAAAGCTCAAGACGCAAAAGGGCATCGTGATCGACCAGCAGATCATTCCCGGCGCCAACCACTTCTTCGACGGCAAGCTGGAGCCGCTGATGGAGACGGTGACCGGCTATCTCGACATGCGGCTCGCCAACGTTCGGTAAAGATCGGGCCCTTTGTAGGATGGGTAGAGCAAAGCGAAACCCATCAACACCACCGCTGAAAATGATGGGTTTCGCTTCGCTCTACCCATCCTACGACATCTAAGCCGCCAGCTTCAGCATGTGCGCGTCATGGCGCACCAGGAACGCATGCAGCAATTGCGGATAATCGGCGCTGACGGCCGTGCGCACACTCGGCCGCTGCGCCAGTTGCTTGCGCCACGCGCGAACCTTCGGCGTATCCGCGAAGATCGAGAGATCAATCAGCTGGTCGAACACGTCGAAATAGCGGAAGATCGGTGCAAACACCGCATCCACAAGGCTGAAATCTTTTCCGGCAAAGAACGGCCCGGAGCCAAGCGCCTCCTCGATGCGCGCGAACTTCGCCGCGACCGCCTGCCGCTTGCTCTCGAAGATCGCGGGATCGCCCGTGGTCTCGAGGCCCCATAGCTCGCTCAGAATGGTCGAGCCGAACTCCATCCAGGCACGGTGCTGCGCCCGCTGCAACGGGTCCTGCGGATGCAGTCTTGCGCCGCCTTGCGTGTCCTCGATGTATTCGCAAATGACGTTGCTTTCGAACAGCGCCACTTCGCCATCATCGGTCTCGACACGCAGCACCGGCACCTTGCCGAGCGGCGAGATCTTCAGGAACCAGTCGGGCTTGTCGGCGAGATCGATATCGATCCGTTCGAACGGGACGCCCTTTTCGTTCAGCGCGATCACCGCGCGCTGCACATAGGGGCAAAGCTTGTGGCTGATCAAAGTGAGTTTTGGCATTGACGACCTCCCGAGGCGAAGGCCGCAGCCTCGCTCCATGCATCTGCATCAAAATTAGATGCGTCTGCATATAGTCGTCAAGTTCAATGCAACTGCATTGATATCACGGTCGCGCGATGATGCCGCCGGTCATCGGGATCGGCACCCCCGTGGTGGCGGGGTAGCTCAGCGGCAGGCCCTTCAGGCCCCGCGCCGCCAGGAACCCGAACGCCTGCGCCTCGATGGCATCGGACGCCCAGCCCAGCGTGTCCGCCGCCTCGACGGTCGCGGGCTGCAGGCATTCGCGCAGCATCCGCAGCATGGTGAGGTTGCGTGCGCCACCGCCGGCCACGATCCAGCTCTTGGGCTCCTTCGGTAGCAACGGCACCACGCGAGCGATCGCCGCCGCGGTGAACGCGGTCAAGGTCGCCGCACCGTCCTCCGGCGGCACATCGCCGAGCTTCAAGTCGGCGAAATCGTTGCGATCGAGCGATTTGGGGGGCGGCAACGAAAAGAACGGCTTTTTCAGCGCCTGGCTGATCCAGGCGGCATCGACCCTGCCTTGGGCCGCCGTGCGGCCCTCGGCATCGAAGCGCTGGTTGAGCCAGCGGAGCATGTGGTCGTCGATCAGGGCGTTGCCGGGACCGGTGTCGCAGGCGATCAGCGTGTCGCCGTCGATATAGGTGATGTTGGAGACGCCGCCGATATTGACCACGACGATCGGTCCCTCCCGCTCCAGCGACTGGGCGAGCGCACGGTGATAGACCGGCACGAAGGGCGCGCCCTGCCCGCCGGCTTCGACGTCGGCGGCACGGAAGTCATACATCACCGGGATATGGATCGCCTTGGCCAGCGCCGGCGCGTCGCCGATCTGCACCGTTAACCTTCTTTCGGGCCGGTGCAGAACGGTTTGGCCGTGGAAACCGACAATGTCGATGTC
Source organism: Bradyrhizobium sp. (assembly GCA_036721875.1). GTDB lineage: Bacteria > Pseudomonadota > Alphaproteobacteria > Rhizobiales > Xanthobacteraceae > Bradyrhizobium. The sequence continues at coordinate 1,927 of DAIMKE010000324.1, forward strand.
GTCGAAACTGATGCGGTGCTGCGCGACGAAATTGGACACGGCCTCGGCATGCGCCGCCGTGACGGCCCGTTCGGCGTCGCGCAGGCAGCCCGGGCGGGCCGCACGGTCCGGCAGTTCGGCAGCCTCGTACAGCGCCTGGCGCAGCAGATTGCGCTCCATTTCGGTATAGGGCCGGTATCCGGAGGGGCCAAGCGCCTTCACCCGGCGGCCGTCGGTTTCGATCAAAGCGACATCGACCCCGTCCAGCGAGGTGCCGCTCATCAAACCCAGTGCCGTCAACATCATTGTAATCGTGCCTTTGCGACGCCCTGCTCGATTCGTCCCGCCGACGACGACCAGCTTGTGCCAAACACGGACATCTTATAATGCCACAGCGCACACGGTTGCGGCAGCCTGTTCCGCCATGGTTCCGCTACTCGTTACAATTACCGTGAAAATAGAATGATCAGAGTCGCTAACAAATGACTGCATTTAAATCAGATTTCCTGAACATTTTGCAGGAACGCGGCTTCATCCACCAATGCTCCGATTTCGAGGGCTTGGACGCGCTCGCCGCCAGGGGCCAGGCGACCGCCTATGTCGGCTACGACTGCACGGCGCCGTCGCTCCATATCGGCAACTACCTCACCATGATGATGCTGTACTGGCTGCAGCAGAGCGGCAACAAGCCGATCACCCTGATGGGCGGCGGCACCACCATGGTCGGCGACCCCTCCGGCAAGGACGAGTCGCGCGCGATCCGCTCGATCGCGGAAATCGAGGCCAACAAGGCTTCGATCCGCGGCGTGTTTTCCAAGGTGCTGCGCTACGGCAACGGCGCGAGCGATGCGATCATGCTCGACAACGCCGAGTGGCTGACGAAACTGAACTGGATCGAGATGCTGCGCGACATCGGCCGGCATTTCTCCGTCAACCGCATGCTGACGATGGACTCGGTGCGGCTCCGCCTCGAGCGCGAGCAGGAGATGAGTTTCATCGAGTTCAACTACATGGTCTGCCAGGCCTACGACTTCGTCGAACTGGCGCGGCGCACCGGCTGCCGGCTGCAGATGGGCGGCTCCGATCAATGGGGCAACATCGTCAACGGCGTCGATCTCGGCCGACGCATGGGCACGGAGCAACTGTATGCGCTGACCACGCCGCTGCTGACGACAGCATCCGGCGCCAAGATGGGCAAGACCGCCCAAGGCGCGGTGTGGCTCAATGCCGATCAGTTCTCACCCTACGATTTCTGGCAATACTGGCGCAACGCCGAGGACGCCGACGTCGTCAAGTTTCTAAAGCTGTTCACGATCCTGCCGATGAGCGAGATCGAGAAGCTTGCAGCGCTGAAGGGCGGCGAGATCAACGAGGCCAAGAAGGCGCTCGCGACCGAGGCGACCGCGCTGCTGCACGGCCGCGACGCCGCCAACACGGCTGCCGAAACCGCACGGCAAACCTTCGAAGAAGGTGCGATCGCGGCGTCGCTTCCGACCGTGGAAATCCCGTCCGGCGAACTCGAGGCAGGTGCCGCCGTCGTCGGCCTGTTCGTGAAGGCGGGCCTCGTGGCATCGAACGGCGAGGCCCGGCGCCAGATCAAGGGGGGCGGCCTTCGCGTCAACGATGCCGCCGTCACCGACGAGAAGATGGTGCTGACGCCGTCCAGCCTGACCCCGGAAGGCGTCATCAAGCTTTCCATGGGAAAGAAAAAGCACGTCCTGCTCAAGCCGGCCTAGGTTCAGCCTGCATGGGCGCATTCGTTTTTGAGCCTTGCGAGGGATCGCGGAAACGCGCTCCCTGCGTCGGATGGATGGCAAGACGCCAGAGGGAGAAGCGCCCGCCAAAGCGCAGAAGTCGGAGCGCATTGCGCTCAACGTGCTTGCGCTGTGCTTTGTGCTGGCGCTGCTCGGCCGCGGCCTCTCCGACAGCTTTACGGTCTTCCTCAAACCGATCTCCGAGAGTTTCGGCTGGGACCGCGCCCAGGTCGTCTCGGTCTATTCGCTGACGTGGCTGGCCGGCGGGTTGATGGCGCCGGTCATCGGCCGGCTGTTCGACCGCTACGGCCCCCGCACGGTGTATTCGCTTGGCCTGTTTCTGATCGGCGGCGCATTCCTGGTGGCCTCATGGGCGCAGACGCTGTGGCAATTGCAGTTGAGCATTGGCCTCTGCGTCGGCATCGGCGTCGCCTTCGTCGGCAATGTGCCCAATTCGATCCTGCTCGGCCGGTGGTTCGGTCCGCGACTGCCGACCGCCATGGCTTTCGTCTATTCCGCGATGGGTGCAGGCGTCTTGGTGCTGCTGCCGGCGTCGCAGCTTCTGATCGATCATGTCGGCTGGCGCGGCGCCTACCAGGTGTTCGGCATCGTCACACTTGGTCTGCTGCTACCCTTGTCGCTACTGCCGTGGCGCGTGTTCGCCGGCGGCGCGCCTGACATCGCCAGGAAGGCCAACGCCGAGTTCGTCGATGGCGACTGGACGCTGTCAAGTGCGATACGCCATCACGCATTCTGGGCGCTGTTTTCGACCTTTTTCTTCACGGCGATCGGGATGTATGCGATTTCGGCACAGATCGTCGCCTATTTGATCGACGCGGGCTTCCCGCCCCTCGAAGCCGCGACCGCGTGGGGCTTCTCCGGCATCGCGCTGCTGTTCGGCATGCTCGGCGTGACCCAACTCGACGCCATCATAGGACGCAGGCCGTCCGTGCTGCTGAGCTATGCGATTTCCATCGTCGGCATCGGTCTGCTCTTTCTGCTGCAGTACTATCCGAGCTACTGGCTGCTCGTCGCGTTCGTCGTCACCTTCGGCAGCATGATCGGCTCC
>DAIMKE010000324.1:4738-6697 GCA_036721875.1 Bradyrhizobium sp.
TCGCGCGGACCGCTGATTACGGCGACCGCGATGAAGATCTTCCGGGGCGAACGCGTGGGCACCATCTTCGGCACGATCGCGATCGGCAGCGGCCTTGGCTCCGCCCTCGGTGCCTGGGCCGGCGGCCTGATCCACGACTGGACCCACAGCTACAACCCCGTGATGGCGTTTGCGCTGGTTGCCGTGGTGCTCGGGCTGATCCCGTTCCTGGTGGTGCCCGCGCTCAGGCGGTAGGACAGCCAGATTGGGGCCAGCCGCGAAAACCGAGGGCCTCAATTATTCGGCGGGAATTGAATCGCGTCTTTGTTCTGCTTGCCGGTGTTGAATTCGAAGATCTTGCGCAGCACGCCCGGCATGACAGCCGAAATCGGGTTGACTCGCAGCACCGGCTGGCCGGGCGTGCCGACCACTTCATAGGTCACGCCGATCAGGCCTTCATTGCTGCCGCCGCCGAGGAACAGGCCGAGCACGGGAATTTGCCCGAACATGTTGTTGATCCCGTACATCGGAATGAAGGTGCCGCTCATCCGCACCTGGTTGGAGACGGTGTCGATGCTGCCTTCGATCGTCGCCCCGATGATCGGTCCCTTCACGACGCCATCGCGGATCGACAGCTGTCCATTCTGTCGGGTGAACTCGGCGCGCAGCGCGGTGAAGGAAACGCCGCCGCTCTGGGCGTTGTTGGCATTACCCGCGGCCACGCGCTCCAGCGAAGACTCGCCCCTGATCGAGAAGTCGCGGACGTTGATAAGCCCTTCCTTTGCGCTGGGTTCAGCCGTCGGCGGCTCCAAAGCGAGCGACAATTGCCCGCCGACAACCTTGGAATACATGTCGGTGAAGCGGAAGAAGGCGCCGGCGTCGTTGGTCTGCAGGATGATGACGTCGCGTCCCTGGCCCTGCCCGCGGCCGCGCAGATCCGCCGTCAAACTCGTATCACGCCCGATCTTGCCGGCGAGCGTAAAGGTCTTCACGACGCCGTTGCGCCGGGAAAACTTGCTGTCGACGCTGCGCAACGCCTCGCCGTTGAAGCCCGCGACCGCGCCGAGTTTCACGTCGATATCGAAGTCGATATTCTTGGCCTTGCTCTTGGCGTCCGGATCCTTGCCGGTGATCGCCGATTTGAGAAAGCCGCGGCCGTCGAACACGTCGCCGCGCATCGTGACCTTGACGACGCCATCGGCGTTGCGCTCGGCCTTCAGCGTCGTCTTGTCGCCGTCGGAGGGCGCGTAGGTCGGAAAATTCGCGCTCATGAGGTCGCCGTTCTGGTCGACTTCCAGCGAGCCCTTGATCGAGGCGCCGCCGCCTTCGACGACGATATCCTGGAACAGCGTCGACTGTTCCTTCTTGATCACATTGAAAGAAGCCTTACTCGACTTGCCCGGCACCTTGACCCAGCCCGGCAGGATGTTGTCGAGCTTCAGCGAGGTGAGGTCGGCCTCGATGCCGACACGGCTGTCGTGATCGCCGATCTTGCCTGTGACCTTGATCGGGATCGAGCCGCTGACGGCGGGTCCGAGGTCGAGTCCGAGCCGCGCGCGGCTTGCATCGTCCAGCGTCGCCTGCAGCCTGATATCGGCGTCGCCATCATTCGGCTTGCGATAATCCAGCGAGGCCGGCTGCCCGTTGATCTTGACGTCGCCCTTGACCTGATAGCCGGCGTTGTTGGCGACCACCTTCAGCGCGTTGGCTTCCAGCTTCTGGTTCATCACCAGCTTGTCGGCGGCAAATCCGGAGAGATCGGCCGTAACAGCGTAGGTGGTGTCTGCCTTGGTCATCGAGCCCTTGACCGGCATGCCCATCGAAATCGAGGCGGTAAGGTTGCCCTTGCTGGAGTTCGGGTCGATCAGGGTGCCGGAGACGTCGCTGAGGCGGTCGGAGGCGAGAATCTCGGCGGCAGCCGGCACCGGCGCATCGACCCTGAACTTCACCTTGGACGGCGACGGCTTCGGCGCCATGTCC
>DAIMKE010000325.1:0-6694 GCA_036721875.1 Bradyrhizobium sp.
AGCCGGTCAGCAACACCAACCCCAAGCCCGCCAACGTCGATCGAAACCTTGTCCGGCCGATCTTCCCTGATGATCTTCGCCACCAGACCGGCAACTTCCATGGTGGAAAGCCCGCGGTGCTTCTGTATCTTCTCGATGCAGCTGCCACGCCGCCATGCAATCGCGGTTGCGTCTGCGCCCTTGCCGGCAGGGTCGACGCCAACCACCAATGGACCTTGCCCTTCAATTCTTTGCTTTCGAGCGTTCATCACGATTTCGCGGCCGATGAAGCTGTCGAAGTGAGACGCGAGGAAAGCCTCGTCAGGCGTCAGCGGATACTCGGACTTGAAGCGATCCTCGTCCCGCATCTCCGAGATCTTCAGGCGCCGCCAGTAAAGCTGCTCGTCGTCCAGGCCATGCAGATCAGCAAGGGCTGCCTCTTCTTCAGTCCGCCCGAAATCCTCCGGAGGAATTGCGCGATAGGCAGGATCCAGCGTCCAGGGCAGAAATACCCCGATAAACTCATTCTCTCCGGCCTCGGTCGCGCGCCAGAATTGATGGAATTCGTCGCCGAACTCGTTACCGGTCGTTTCGATCACGATCTCCGAGCCATCGATGCGCGGCACGGTCTGGAGCAGCGCGGCCAGTTGCTCGCCCATGCTCACCCATCGGGAGGCCTCGGAGGCATGCAGCATCTGCGAGGTATCAGAACGGCCCGCGCCGTCCTCGGTCGCGACAGACACGCCGTAGCCGGAGTCGATGTTGTCGAAAATCAGTTCCTGGGCATTCGAAATGCCGACAGAGGGACGGAGTTCGTCCGGCATGTTGTCGTTGAAGCGCTTAACCAGCTTGAACAGGTTGTTAGAGGCCGGTTTTTCGTGCGCAATGATGATCGTGCGCAGTCCCGGGTTGTGGATAGTCCGCTTGTAGAAGCGGGCCGCGATATAGGTACTGATGCCCATCTGCCGGGCCTTCAGGACGACAGCGCGAACCTTGCCCGTCTTCGCCTTCTGCTCATCCAGGCGGCGGTGCAATTCCATCTGGGCCGGGTTAAAGACGAACGGCGCCATTCCGCCCGTCTTGGGCCGGAGCTTCAGGCACCGCTCTGCAAAGTACGGGAGGTCGCTATCCAGCTTGATGGCATGCTCAGCCTCGGCGAGAAGGTCATCCAGCGACACCGTTGGCTCCTTATCGGTTGAAAACATCCCCACTGAGCGCGCCGGTACATCCGCGGTCGCGATGGGCGAGGCAACGTTGATCGGTGGATCACGTTGTGGGTTTTGGCGGGGTGATCTGATAGCCGCGCTGAATGAGTAGTTCGATCGCCGCCCTAATCGCCATGTTGCCGGCGACGTGCAGGCTGGTCTTTTCCTGGATCAACATGACCAGGACACGCATCTCGGCTTCGGTCATTGGTCTGCCTTGCCGAAAAACGGGTTGTGACCCATCCGGAAGGCCCAGAGCGCACAATGCGTCAGGTGACACAGGCGGGCTTCGGCCATGCTGCCGCCCGAACACTCGATGCACTTTGCCCGGATTGCCTTGATCGGACTTTCAGGGTGCCCAAGTAGCCTTAGGTCCTGCAATTTGATGGATCGCGGCAGTCTGCCCACATTTTTGCCCGCAGCGTCGCCGCTGGTGGATAGTTCGAGGTAAGTCACGCGGGCTCCGAGCCGGAGCGCACGAGAGCCATGACGGCAGCACACGCGTGGGGGTCGTCGATGGCGCCGGAAGTCACAGCGTCGGCCAGAATGTCACTGGCCCGATCGAGCACATCATCCCCGCCTGCAGCCTCCGCTAGCGCGAAGTAAACAGCACCCAATGCTTGTCGAAAGGATTCCGTCATTGGCCTTGCTCCAAAAGAAAACGCCCCCGGCGGGATGCCAGAGGCGCTGTTATGTCGTTTGCCGATCAAACCTTGTGCGGATCCTTGATGGGGATCATCAGGCCCATGTACACGCCCTTGGGCCACAAGGTCGCAAAGTCCTGCCATCCCGGTTTTGCCCGGACGGCAGCGTCGATCTCCGCATCACGCGCCTTGACGAAGGCAGCGATACGCTTCCTTGTCCTCTCGGACCCATCCATCTCCCGGACCTGCCGCGTGTCCTTGGCTGCCCGAAGTTTGGCGCGACGCTCGGAATTAATCTCAGCATTATTGCGCTGCTCTAAAGCCTCAATCACCGCGGGAGACTTGCTACACCAGCCTTCGGCCTCAAGCCTGCACAGGAGAGGTCCAACCCACCCACTGTCTTTCTTGGCGCGCTGGAAGCCGCCCGGTGCAGTCTCGAAAACATCGAGCCGACGGCGCGTTGCCACGAAACGCACATCAAGCCCACGGTGCCGACACCATGCGTTGAAAAATGGCACGTCCGCAGCGGCCTCATCGGCCAGACAATCCGGGTCGAAAGAGTTTGCCCCGATGCGCCACACTGGCAACCAGGGCGATGCGTGACCGTTCACAATCAGTTCGTAGGTAACCGAGGGCCTGGGAGAGGCTTTCAATGCGGGTCTCCGATGTAAGGGGTGGGACGGCGCGAATCGCAAACCGTCCATGAAGTAATCATCGCACAAACACCCCAAAAGTGGCGGTGAGGTCGGCGTTCACGTTCCTGTGATCTCCAAAAGCTGGCCCGGTCATGTCCATCTGTGGTGATGAATGGCAACGCGGTACGCAATTACCCGAAATCGAAGGAGCAACAATGGCCTACACAATTGGTTATGGAAGGCGAAACAAGAAAGAGGTTTCAGTCGCCCATTGCGATACGGCAGTGGAAGCGTTGAAGCTTGCGATTGACCTTCAGAGGAGCGACGAGGAAATCAAGTTCGTTGATACTCCAGAAGGAAGGTACGGAGTAGAAATGCTACGTGTCATGGCAAAGGAAGAGGAGACCCGCGCCAAGAAGACCTAAGAAAGTCGCAAACGCGCACATCGGGCGTTTCTGAGTCAGTTCGAGCACGGCCAAGCTTCCTGTAGTGCCCGCAAAGCCAATACCTTGAAGTCGAGGTGCAACAATGCGGGGTGACGCTCCAGGTAGAGGACAACAACTCTTAATCCCTGCACAGGTGGTATCGGCGGCGGACAAAACCGACCGCTTCCCTCAATTGAGGAACCTGTAAAAATCAGCGCATCAATCACGCCGCCGCATTGTCCGCTAAAAACAGTCAGATCATTCCTCGCTATCGCCGCCTTGCAGTGAGGCAGCATGTGATTTCCACTGCCGAAGTCAATTTGCGCCGCGGCGCGTTCAGCAACGAGCAAGAGCAGGATAGCCAATAAGATTCTCATGATGTGCGTCTCGCCAGAGACTTTGCCCGCTCCAGCGCGGTCTCACGGTCCAATGTTGCCGGATTGAGCCGGCGACTCGGGAGGTCATCCCAATAAAAGTACACGCTCGGCCTTTCATCAGGATAGCGCACCTCGAAGGATCCGCACTGCGGCACCACCTCGTGTTTCACTATGCGGACGCGGTCGGTCATACAGCGGCAAACCTCTTTGCCACCTTCGCAACAGTCGCGCGGCTGCAGCCCGTCACGTCCTGAATAAAGCTCCAGGAGCGGCCCTCTGCGAGCATGTGGGCGATGCCCTCATTGCGTTTCGTATCCTCCGGGCGTCCCTTGTAGCGGCCCTCCGCCTTGGCCTTGACCTGTCCCTGAGCCTGACGTCGGCGCCGGTCGTCGTAATCCTTCCGGGCGACGGCGGCGAGCATGTCGAGCAACATGCCGTTGATCGCCTCGAACATCCGACTAGTGAACTCGTCAGCGTTTGCGGTCGCCATCATCCACGACGTCGGCAGATCCAGCGCCACGACGCGGACACGGCGCGCGGTCAGCTCAGCCTTCAACTTCTCCCAGTCAGCAGTCGTGAGGCGAGACAGACGGTCGACCTGCTCCACAAGCAGGATGTCGCCGGGCTGGGCATCAGCGAGCAGCCGAAACAGCTCCGGACGCGACAGCTTGGCACCGCTCTCGTTCTCGACGTACCAGGCCGCGATCGACAGACCGCGCTCGGCCGCAAAGGCCTTCAGCTGGTCTCGCGCACGGTTGGCATCCTGATCATCGGTCGATGCCCTCAGATAGGCTCGGACGAACATGTGAAACCCCCACGAGTCTGATTTGGATGGTTTACATTATGAGAGTCTGTTTTGGTTTGTCAAACCATATTATTGAACCAGTCCACAGTCTGGTATGAATAAGGTGTACCCTAATTGAACCAGCCATCGTCCCATTTCGTGTCACAAAAGATGGCATAGGGCTTGCTACTTTTTCCCTGCTGGAATTTCAGTGTCCGGCCATGGGAATACCAACGCCGCACCAGCATTCGTTTTCCGCTGGGCGGCGTTTCCGTTTGGAACACCGCCAAACATCTAGCCGTTTCCACGATGTCGGCCGATAGCTCTCCCCAGAGGTCGCGGTCGGCAGGGGTCGTCGTTGGCTCTTCGCGGTTCTCAACGGCGGCCCCACTCATTCAGCCTCGATCAGCTTGGCCTGGTCAGCCCGCAAAGCGTTCTCGATCGTCTCCAGCACCGGCCCCAGCTCAGCGCCCTTGGCATTCGCCTGGATGAGATCGATCACCCGCCGCAGGATCGCCCACTCGTCAGGATCGAGGTTCCCCGGTGTCCTCTGCTCGACGCTAATGAAGACATCTCGCGGCAACAGGCCATAAGCGATCTGAGCCAGCTTGCCGGGATCAGTCACCGCAAGGCGTTGCAGCACGCTCACGCCGTGCTCCTCCCAGACGTCCGCGAGGTCGGACAGGAGCTTCTCGCTGATCTTCTGCCGCGATGAGACAGGACGGCCAGGGCTTGGTGACCCCGACCCGGGCAGCCACCTACCTCGATCGTCCCTGACTACCGGTTTGTCGTTTTGCTTCACGTCTATTCCCATATCTGATTACCAATTCCTGATCTGTTCCTTGAGGGTGTGTGCTGGGTGTCTGCTGTCGGGTGCGCTGGGTGTGTGCTGGGGGTGTGTGCCTGGTCCCGGCCTACCCTTGCGGGAGCGCACACCGCGCACCCGCTCAAGAGGGATAGGCCTTGGCTGTTGGTCATTTAGTGGCCAGCCTGAAGTAAGGTCGAGACGGCTTGCCGTACTGTTCCATCGTCAGCCTGTTGACGCCGAAGAGGCTTCGCATGGCCTGCTCGAGGTCGGCTTTCTTGAGGCCCTGTTCTCGCGCGACCTTCTCTTGCGCGAAGAGTGTAGGCGCGTAGTTGTTGGCGTTGGCTTTGTCGCTTGTCGTGCGATTTTGAGCCGAGTAACGGCGCAGCAAATCCAGAAACACCTCTTCGGCTTTGGCTGCCCGCGATGCCTTATCGAGATTAGAGATTCCAGCCTCGGGCAGGAAGAGGCCGCGCTGGTACCGCAGCACAATGCTATCCCCGCGAGGGCCGTACTGGTTCTTCTTGAACTCCAGTTCCCGCAAGTCGTTGTCTGGTTGCTCGCCGTCACCGGCCTTGACGCCTTTCAGGTATTGCCGGAAGCGGAACGCTCCATGCCATGCGGTTGAACCGGACAAGCCCGAGCCAGAGTTGATGCCCTGGATGCTGGGGTGGCTCAGAACCGTTACAGATCCCTCCGCCACCATGGCCAGCGCCTGCATGTGCATCGCAAAGGCATAGACCTGCACTCGGTCGATCTCGTTGCCGGAGAAGGCCCGCGACAGCGTGTCGATGCTGATGTTCTTCGGCTTGATGTCGCCGGCGGCTTCGTAGATCTGCCGGTACAGCTTGGTGACCTCGACATTGCCGGTCCTGCCATTTACTGCGCACAGCGTTGCATCCTGTCCGAGCAGCGGCAGGACGCGCAGCCCGCCGTCTGTCAGATCCTTGAAGGTGGTTTCATAGTGCTTGGCGATCGCGGCGAGACGAATGTGGATTTCGTCCTTGTCGTCCTCGGCACCGAGATAGAATGCCGGGCCTTGCTCTGGCAGAGAGCCAAGCCAATCCTTTCCCGTCACGTGCGCGACGTCCTTCATGATTTCCAGGATGCTCTTGCCGGTGCCACCTTCTCCAGAGAACAGGCCGGCTTGCTTCAGCGGAACGCGATCCCTGATTGCCCACTTCCGCTCCGGGACAGGCACGCCGTCCCACGCCGACATATCCAGCCATTGCAGCGGCTCGGGTTTAACCGGCTGATGATTTTCCAGCTTCTCGCCCGGGATGATTGCCCTGATGTTCATGCTGCGTCCTCCGCAGCGTTGGAGACAGGCAGGTCACGCCCATCACGATCGGCGAGCAGGTTCAGGAAGTCATTGTAATCACCACACTGATCCGGCGGCGAGCACAGATAGACGCTTCGCCCGAGGCTGGTGTGGACATCTGCCGTGCGCTTGGCTGCGGTACGTCCAGGCTCGTCATTATCGACGAACACGTGCACCTCCTCGACGTCGGCCGGCAACTCGACATTGTGCAGCCGGGATGCCCCGAGCGAGGCCCAGACCGTCATGCCGACCATCTGCATCGCCGAAAGGGCTGTCTCGACACCCTCGGCCAGGCCCATGATCTTGCTGGCCGCGCCGAGCCGCACCGCGCCGCTGCCGAGATTGCCGGTCGTTAGTCGCTTTGACGTGGCTTTCTCGCCCTCGGTGGTCAGCCAGGTCTGCTGGATCGCGATGACCTTGCCGTCCGGTGCCTGAACACCCGCCACCATCGACCGGTGATCGAGCCTGCAGCGGAGCATCGGCGGGCGCAGGTAGATGCCGCGGCGGTGGAGGTACTCA
>DAIMKE010000326.1:0-6691 GCA_036721875.1 Bradyrhizobium sp.
GCTTTGCGGGAGGTCTTGCTGGCTCGGGATGTCGCGGATTTTGAAGGCATGGACACTTTCAAACTGGCGTGGCGGTCAACCGGGAAGATCGGATCGGACGATCCGATCGGGTTGGCGAATAAATCGACTTGGCATCGATCAAACTTGGCATCAAACAAACTTGGCACCAAACTTGGCGATCAGGCGAGAACCGCGAGTTGCGGCGCGACCTGCACCAGCAGTTCCTCGGTCTCGGCGAGCATCGGCTCGAACTTCTCGTGAAAGACGCTCCGGGCCGCACACCACAATGCGATCATGCGAACCATCAGCCTCGACGTGGATGGAACCGCGGCCCTGGCGTGCAAGACGACGAGATCGAGGTTTCGATGCTCGAACAGCAACCGGCCCAATCCGTCTTCGAGGACATATTGCCGCCCGATCCGTGACAGGCACAGCTCGCAGGCCTGATCCGGCAGCGAGCCCAACAGAAAAAATTGGGCGTCACCTTTCTCCGTCGTGCCGGTTTCCCATTGTCGGCCGGTCGCCGGCGCCAGCGCCGCGCTCAATGAAGCGACGATGGTGTTGAGTTCGCTTTCGCTCCACACACCGGTGACCGGTTTGCGCTCGAACGCAACTACGCTCATTTGCTCTCAGCTCCGAACAGCAGCCGGTGTAGTTCCGGCTCGTAGTACCTTAACAGATGCCTCGCGAACGTCGCCTGTTCAAGACCCAGCTCGCTGGCCCACGCTCCCATAATTTCGGTTGGAACACGGCTAAACCCGTTCTCAACCTGCGAGATGAACGTGTAATATTTCAGGCCAAGGCGCGCAGCGAGATCCGCCTGCGACAATTCGGCATCCGCCCTTCGCTGCTTGAGCCAGTCCCCCGCCAGTTTTCGCAATTTCCTGGCTTCCGGCACGGCATTGCCCGGAGAGCGTTCAGTGAAAACGTCTTGCTGTTTCACACGTTTCATGATTACTAAACTATCGATTCTGAATGAACGAATGGGTAAAGTTGCCTACCACAATTCTGGCACGCGAATAAGAACCGATGGCCTTCCTGGACCGCAGTCAGATAGTCGGAACCAGCGACCGAGCCTCCCCGGCGCGTGGCAAGGAGCTGTTTGCCGGCGTTCTGCTCGTGACGATGATCGCGACCCTCGCGGTCCGGACCATCGTGCCGGCTCACGCTCTCGAGCCCGCGATCGTCACATTGCTGTTTGCGGTTGCGGCGATGACTGCCGGGTTCGCGCTGCTGTGCCGGCGCGATCGCTTCCGCATCATGTGGTTCGACCTCGCCGGAAGCCTGACGTTCATCGGGATCGTCCTCTCGGTTCTGATCGAGCCGGACCAGATGATCAGGCTTTTCACCCTCTCGGATCAACCTGAATAACTGGAACAACTCTTCCGCAGTCTGACTGCGTCGTTTCTATCTGCGCGTCCAAGCCCGGGCCCCTCTGGCAGTTCAAGCGAACTGCGATGTCGGATTGGACCATCAACCGGAGTGGCCCACGTGCTGGATTTCATCACCTCAGACCACCTATCTGCGCTCTTCCAGGTCATCATGATCGACCTGGTGCTCGCCGGCGACAACGCAATCGTCATCGGACTCGCAGCCGCCGGCCTGCCCGAAGTGCAACGCAGGAAAGCGATCCTGATCGGCATATTGGCCGCCACGCTCTTGCGCATCGGCTTCGCGTCCGTCACGGTTCAACTGCTGCAGATCATCGGGCTGCTGCTCGCCGGCGGCATTCTGCTGCTCTGGGTGTGCTGGAAGATGTGGCGCGAGTTGCGCAACTCGCATCATCAACCGTCAGCTCAGAGTCTGTCGTCCGCAAGCTCGGCCGAAGCGTCAGCCACAACGGGCCCTCAAAAGACGCTCGGTCAGGCCGTCTGGCAGATCACGCTCGCCGACGTATCGATGTCGCTCGACAACGTGCTTGCCGTCGCCGGCGCGGCCCGCGAGCATCCGATGATCCTGATATTCGGCCTGGCGCTTTCCATCGCGCTGATGGGGCTCGCCGCCAACTTCATCGCGCGCATCCTCGAAAACCATCGCTGGATCGCCTATGTCGGCCTCGCGATCATCCTCTATGTGGCGCTCGACATGATCTATCGCGGCGGGATGGAGGTGTGGCCGCACCTCAACATCTAGCCAGCCGCGACTTCACCGCCGCCGAACGATTAAGTGTGCGTTAATCGGCATAGGCCAGAGTGCCCCGATTCGATACAGTTTGCGTAACGCGCGGGGTACACATGGCTGCGACCATCCTGATTGCCGATGACGACGCGGTGCAGCGCCGTCTGGTTGAAAACATGGTGCAGAAGTGCGGCTACGCGCCGCTCGTCGCCGAAAGCGGCGATGAGGCCGTGGCCCTGCTGACCGCCGCAGACGGACAGACGATCGACGCAGTCGTGCTCGACCTCGTGATGCCGGGCCTCGACGGCCTCGGCGTCCTCGCCAAAATGCGCGAAGCGGGCCTGAACATCCCGGTCATCGTGCAGACCGCGCATGGCGGCATCGACAATGTGGTTTCGGCGATGCGCGCCGGTGCGCAGGATTTCGTCGTCAAGCCGGTCGGCTTCGAACGGCTGCAGGTGTCGCTGCGCAATGCGCTCAACACAAGCGCGCTCAAGGGCGAATTGCAGCGCATCCGCCACAGCCGCGAAGGCCGGCTCACATTCGCCGACATCATCACCCGCAGTGAAAACATGGCAGCCGTGCTGCGCACGGCGCAGAAGGCCGCAGCTTCCAGCATTCCGGTGCTGGTCGAAGGCGAGTCCGGCGTCGGCAAGGAATTGTTCGCCCGTGCCATCCATGGCACCAGCGAGCGGAAGTCCAGGCCCTTTGTCGCGGTCAATTGCGGCGCCATCCCCGACAATCTCGTGGAATCGATTCTCTTCGGTCACGAGAAGGGCGCCTTCACCGGCGCCACCGAACGCCATATGGGCAAATTCGTCGAAGCCAATGGCGGCACGCTGTTTCTCGATGAGGTCGGCGAGTTGCCGCTGGCAGCCCAGGTGAAACTGCTTCGCGCGCTGCAGGAAGGCACCGTCGAGGCGGTCGGCGGCCGCAGGCCGGTCAAGGTCGACGTGCGCATCATTTCGGCGACCAACCGCAAGCTGCTCGATCTGGTGAAGCGCGGCGCATTCCGCGAAGACCTGTTCTACCGGCTGCACGTTCTGCCGCTGACGATCCCCCCTCTGCGGATGCGGCGCGAGGACATCCCGCATCTGCTGCGACACTTCCTGGTGCGCTTTGCCGCCGAGGAAAATCGTACCATCACCGGCATCAGCGGCGAGGCCGTGGCGCATCTCGCACAACTCGACTGGCCCGGCAACATCCGCCAACTCGAGAACACGGTGTATCGCGCCGTGGTCATGAGCGAAGGCGATCAACTTGGCCTGCCGGACTTCCCGCCGGCCGTCGGCCAAGTGGCTCTGGAAGCCGATGTCGCAGACAGCGAACCTGTGATCATCGCACCCTCGACGGCACCTGCGATGGTGTCGGGTAGCGAAATACCGATTGCGCCGTTCGGCCATGCCGGCAGCCTTACGATGCTGACCGCGACCGGCGAGGTGCGACCGCTCGAGGAGATGGAGAACGAGATCATCCGCTTCGCCATCTCGCACTACCGCGGCCAGATGTCGGAGGTCGCGCGCCGGCTCAAGATCGGCCGCTCGACGCTGTACCGCAAGCTCGACGAAGCCGCCGCGGCCGACCCGACCGAACGCGGCGCGCACGACGCCGACTGAACGAACCCTCGATTGTGGCGTCGAGGTGGCAAAGTTGCTGACGGGCCAACGAGTTGCCCGCTTCAGAACCTTTGAACCGTGGCTTGCAGGTGACAGACAAAAGACGGATGCCGTGGCAAAACCGCGCGACCCGCTGTATTTGGTTGGTTTGAGGTCAGTTTGTCGTGAGTAGTCCCCCATGGCGCTGGCTGCATGAAAGGGGCGCATGTATCGTCTGCGTTTGAATCGTTATGTGCAGGCGTACCGACTGAACCGCACGAAGCCGGCGCTTTCCGCGCAAGCTGTGACAAACGATACCTAACGACTGTTCCATGCCGGGGCAGTTTCGCCCAAGGGGGTGTGACGATGCGTGACTGTTCGACGAACCGTGTTGGCTTTGACCGCGTGCTGATGGCTGTCGCGGCAACGTTCCTCGCGGTTTCCGCGACCACGGCTCAGGCGGGCCCGTCGGATACGCCGCGCGCCAGCGCAGCCGAACTCGCGATCGATGCCGCAATTCCTCGCCCCGAGCCGGCGAACGTTCCGCCTCCCACTATCGGCGACTTCAAGATCGATTCCACCGCGTCGATACCCGATCCAACCAGGGCAACCGCGAAGCCGAACGAGCCCACCTCCACCGCGACGATCCCCGACCCCGCACCCAAGCCGGCCGAAATCGTCACCGCGCCTGCGAAGACCAACGACACCGCGATCCCGCCGCCTCCGGCTGCAACGACGACGCCCGCGACCGCCACGGCGCCGGCTCTCGAACCAGCCAGGGAGCCTGTAAAGGCTGCGAGCAATGTCGCCCCGGCCGATCAGCCGGTTGCCGACAGGATTCGCGAAATGCTGGCCGCCAAATCGCTGCGCCATTTCGATCGCAGGAACGAGCGCGCAGCGGTTGAGAAGTTCTATTCGGCGCGTGAGTACGCGCCGCAGTGGACCCAGGCCGGAAAACTGACCGACTCGGGCAAGGGCGTAATCGCCCGCCTGAAGGGTGCCGCCGCAGACGGACTTGATCCGGCCGAATACCCGACGCCGGATTTCGCTGCCGCCACTTCGCCGGATCAGCTTGCCGAAGCCGAACTGAAACTGACTTCCAGCATGCTCGACTATGCACGCCAGGCGCAGAGCGGCCGGATGCACTGGTCGCAGGTTGCCGGCGATATTCTCTATCCCGAGCATCCGACCGATCCCGCCGAGGTGCTGGCCAACGTCTCGACCGCCAAGGACGCTGCAGCGGCGCTCGACGGCTACAACCCTCCCCACAGGCTCTACAGGGATTTGAAGGCGAAGCTCGCCGAGTTGCGTGGCGAGAGTGAAGGACTGGTCATCCAGATTCCGCAGGGTCCCACGCTCGCTTACAAGGCCGCGACCAAGAAGCAGGGCGCCGTCGTGCCGGAAGATGCGCGTGTACCGCAACTGCGCGCCAAGCTCGGCATTCACGACAACGCCGACGATACGAAGTACGACGCGCAGGTCGCCGCCGCCGTGCGCAAATTCCAGAATAGCGTCGATCTCAACCCGACGGGCGTACTCGACGACCGCACGGTGAAAGCCCTCAACAGCCCGAAGCGCGACCGGCAGATCGACCTCATCCTCGTCAACATGGAGCGGCTGCGCTGGCTGCCGCGTCAGCTCGGCGCCGCCTCGATCGGCAACGCCTACGTCATTCTCAACGTCCCTGATTTCACGCTGAAGGTGATGCAGAACGGCCAGCAGGTCTGGACGACGCGCGTGGTGACCGGCAAGCCCGGAAAACATGCGACGCCGATGCTGACGGAGACGATGAAGTTCATCACCGTCAACCCGACCTGGAACGTGCCGCCGTCGATCATCTACAACGAATACCTGCCCGCCCTGCAGCAGGATCCGACCGTGCTGCAGCGCATGGGTCTGCGGCTCGAGCGCATGCGCGATGGCAGCATTCACATTTCGCAGCCGCCTGGCGAAGCCAACGCGCTCGGCCGCGTCCGCTTCAACTTCCCGAACAAGTTCCTGGTCTATCAGCACGACACCCCGGACAAGCACCTGTTCGCCAAGGAAGAGCGCGCGTTCAGCCATGGCTGCATGCGAGTGCAGAACCCGGATCAATACGCCGCGACCCTGCTCAACATCACGATGCCCAACGAACGCTATACGCCGGAACGAATTCGCAGCATGTACGGCCGCAGCGAGATCGACCTGAAATTCCCGACGGCGATCCCGGTCAACATCACCTACCAGACCGCGTTCGTGGATGACGCCGGCAAGCTGCAGACCCGGAAGGACATCTATGGCCGCGACGCCGTGATGCTCAACCTGCTCAAGAACAGCCGCAACAAGGACCTCGAGGTCATGGTCTCCCATGCCCAGCCGAGCTACGCGCGTCCGAGGGATCCGTTGCCGCCCGGCGTCAGCTTCGCCAGCGACAACACCTATTCTTCCGGACCCAACTTCTTTGAGCGCCTGTTCGGCGGCCCATCGCAGATGACGCCGCCCGCCCCGGTCGGCCGACGCCCGCAGCAGCGGTTTACCCGCTAGTCCGGATCGCGGGTTGACGACGAATTTTCAAACGAAATCAACGATCTCGCCCCACGGGCGAGGTCGTTTTCGTTAACCATTATCCATCCGTGAATTGGCACTGAGCACTTTTTTGCCACAGTCGGCGCGTTAGTTAAGGATACTTGGGGGCGGGTCGGTAAACCTCGGTTAACCTTCCCGCTTTAAGAAAGCGTTCACCCTCTCTTTGCCGGGGTCTGCAAGAGAACTCCGTGAACGCTCGTCGATCGGGTGGGCTATATACGTGCTGATTGGTCTCGCGCGCCAATTCAATCTGCTTGCTTTGCCGAAGGCCGGATACGGGTTCGGTCTGGGCTCGCTATTGCTGCTCGCAGGCGCAGGCTCGGTGCATGATGCGACGGCGCTGAACGAGACCCGCACCCTCTCCTTCCACCACACCCATTCCGGCGAAGACCTCACCGTCACCTTCAAGCGCG
>DAIMKE010000327.1:0-6678 GCA_036721875.1 Bradyrhizobium sp.
CCCAAGGACGTGTCGCGCGCGCCTTGCGCCCGGAATGGCCGAGCTGAATGCCGGCGACCGAATTCTGCTGCTTGATGAATTTGACGAGACGGCCGAGCGGCTCGACGAAGGCGTCGTCCCAGATGCCGAGATCGCCGACCGTGCCGCAGCCGCGCCGTTCGACCTTGGTCGATTCCACGACAACGAGGCCCGCGCCGCCGGCGGCAAACTTGCCGGCGTTCATCAGATGCCAATCGGTCGGAAAGCCTTTCACGGCGGAGTATTGATGCATCGGCGGCACCACGATGCGGTTGCGAAGCTCGATCCCGCGGATCGTCATCGGGGAAAACAGCAGGCTTGCCGTCATGTCCGGGTTTCCTTGTGCTGGACATCGTTATCCCGGCATCGCGCCGGAACCGTGTCTTCTATTTTGCAGTGTTGCCGGGCTTGGTATCGGCCGATTTGGCCTTCGGCTTCGAAGGCGCAGCCTTGTCCGGCTTTGCCGCGCTGTCACCGCGCGCGATACCCCAGGGGTCGGCAGCCTTTTGTTGCTCCGGTATGTTGCCCAGCGACCTCTGATAGGCTCGTTCAGCCTCCCTCTCGGCTGCTTTTTCGGTCGGCGTCTTGACCTTGTCTGGTTCGCCGTACCTGGCGGGGCCCCCCTGGGACAAGGCTGGCCCGGCGAGCAGCGCCATCACGGCTGCGGCGCCCAACATTCTGCTCAGAACTTTCATGCGACCCCTCCCGCTATTCTTCGCAAGCCTTAGCATAGCCTGAGCGCCGGAATCCATCTGGCCGGCGCCCCGTTGCCCGAGCCCTTCCAGTTTTGTAAACGACTGCCATGAATTTGCCACTCACTCGCAACTCAGCCGATGCCCTGCTGTTCGACCTCGGCCGGGTCGTGCTCGACATCGACTTCAGCAAGATGGTGGCCAGTTGGGCAGGCCATGCCGGCTGCGAGCCTTCCCAGCTCGTCGCTCGATTTTCGCCAGATGAAACCTGGAAGCAGCACGAGCGGGGCGAGATCAGCGACGCCGCCTTTTTCGAAGGCCTTCGAGCCTCGCTCGGGATCGACATCAGCGATGTCCAGTTCCTCGAGGGATGGAACGCGATTTTCGCCGGCGAGATGCCCGGGATCGGCGCGATGCTCGCGCGCGCAGGGACGCGGCTGCCGCTCTATGCCTTCTCCAACACCAACGGCGCGCATGTCGCGCATTTCTCGCGAGCTTATGCCGATCTGCTCGGTCATTTCCGCGAAATCTACCTGTCATCGACGATCGGGCTTCGGAAACCCGAAGCCGCAGCCTATGATCATGTGGTGAACGCAATCGGCGTCCCCGCTTCGCGGATCCTGTTCTTCGACGATTCCGCCGAGAATGTCGCAGGCGCGCGGTCACGGGGCCTGAGCGCGGTGCATGTGAGATCGCCCGACGACATCGCAACGGCGCTTGCAGCGCTTGGAATTTGAGGGGGGCCTGCCCGTGGCGTTGATGCCGGTTGCCGATGCGATTGCCGCGATCCTTGCCGGGGCAGAGCCCTTGCCCGAGGAAATGATCGCGCTCGACGCCGCCTGGCATCGGGTGCTGGCGCGCGATCTCGCCGCACTCCGCACCCAGCCACCGCAGGCGATGTCGGCGATGGACGGCTATGCCGTCCGCGCGGCCGACGCCGCCGATCTCTCCGCACGGCTGACGGTGATCGGCGAGGTCGCCGCCGGCCGCCCGTTCGAACGGAAGGTCGCCGCCGGCGAAGCGGTGCGTATATTTACGGGTGGTGTCATTCCCGACGGCGCCGACGCCGTCATCATCCAGGAAGACACGACTGTCGAAGACGGCCAGATCGGCATCACCGAGACGGCCGTGAAGGGACGGCATATCCGGCCCGCCGGCGTCGATTTCAACGAGGGCGACGTCCTGCTCAAGAGCGGACGCCTCCTGACCGAGCGCGATCTGTCGCTTGCTGCCGGCATGAACTATCCGGAGCTCCCGGTGCGCCGCCGCCCGAAGGTCGCCGTGCTCGGCACCGGCGACGAACTGGTGATGCCGGGCTCGAGCCCCGGTCCCGGCCAGATCGTCTACTCCAACGGCTACGGGCTGCGGGCACTGGCGCGCGCAGAAGGCGCAGACATCACCGATCTCGGCATTGCCGCGGACACGATCGCGGCCACCACGGGGGGCATCCGGCGTGCCAGCGAGGCCGGTGCGGATATCCTGATCACCATGGGCGGCGCCTCGGTCGGCGACCACGACCTCGTCAAGCGATCGCTGGAGGCAGAGGGCGTCACCATGGCGTTCTGGCGGATCGCCATGCGGCCGGGCAAGCCGATGATGCACGGGCGGCTCGGCGCGATGCGGGTGATCGGCCTGCCCGGCAACCCGGTTTCATCCTATGTCTGCGGCTTCCTGTTTCTGGTGCCGCTGATCCGCGCGCTTTCGGGCCGCACGATTGTCCACCATGCGCGCGAGACCGCCCTGCTCGGCCGCGATCTCGACGCCAACGATCGGCGCGAGGACTACCTTCGCGCCCGCCTCGAACGCCGCGAGGACGGCGCGCTGATCGCCACGCCGGTCAACCACCAGGACTCGTCGCTGCTGGGGAATCTCGCAGCCGCACAAGCACTGGTGATACGCCCGCCGTTTGCGCCTGCAGCGGCGAAGGGCTCGGCTTGCGAGATCCTGCGGCTGCCGGAGTAACGCGCTGCAGGGTGACCGGACGCTGCGCTGATCACACGCGGTCGGCTGCAGCTTTTGCGTGAATGCGCTCGGACTGCATCTGGCACGCCGCCGCCTCAAGAGCCGGCACGCGCGCAAGGCGAACAGCGACGTGCTTGTGATAGGGGGTGCCGGCGATGGGATCGCGGTTGCCGGTCTCGGTGAGCAGGTTGATCCGCGGGCCATTGGTGAGACGCTCGCCGTCCGGCGCGGGATGGGACTGGCCGTAGCCGTGCGGCAGCGCGAGTTGGCCGTTTCGCATGGAATCGTCGATCTTGCAGCGAACGATCAGGCGCCCGACGGCGGATTCAATCGCGATCCAGTCGCCATCCTTGGCCCCCAAGTCGCCGAGATCAGCGGCGCTGATCAGCAGCGCGCCGTCAGGATCGTCGCGGCGCCACGCCGGATCGCGAAAGATCTGGTTGGCATTGAACATGCGCCGCTGGCCGGCAGCCAGCATGAAGGGAAACTCCTTCGGCGCGCCGGCGGCTTCGGGATCGAGGCTTGCGAGCCATTCGAGCATGCCTGGCACCGCGAGCCTTATCTTGCGATCGGGATGGCTGATCAGCGACCAGACATCGCTGTAGTCGTGATGGGTAAAGGCTGTGCCCTGCCGCGCCCCGACGATGGCGTCGAACAGCGCGTCGCCCAGCGCCTGATCCGAAATGTCTTCTGCAGCCCCGATCGCCCGCCGCACCGCTTGCGGGGAACGCCTGGCGCACAGCAGCGCGGCGTTCCACATCGGCGCCGCAGCCGCCGTGCCGTCGGGCAGCGTTTGACCGAGCGTGTGGTAAAGCACCAGCGGCGCGACGGCGGCCACCGACGGATTCTCGCCGATGAACGCACGAAACGCCGCGGCGAACTCCAGCCGTGAACGCCGCGCCGCTTCCCTCAAAGGCGCCAGCACATTGTCACCGGGCAAAAAGCCCATCGCCCGCGCCAGCCGCGTGTAGATTTCCGGCTCCGGCAACGTGCCTTCGAGCGGCGGCAGGACGCCGGCGCGAACGTGGAAATAGTTGGTCGGGAATTCGAAATTGAAGAGCGTGAACTCGGCCTTCTCGTATTGCGAGGAAGCCGGCAGCACATAATGCGCAAGCCGCGCGGTCTCGGTCATCGCGACGTCCACCACGACGCAAAGTTCGAGCGACTGCAGCGCGCGTTCGACGGCTTTGGTATTCGAGGCGGTGTTGGCCGGATTGGAACTGTCGATCCAGACGCCGCGCAGCCGGTCGGGGTGGTCGCCGAGCACGGCATCCGGGAAGATGTTCGGCGACAGGAGCCCGGCAATCACCTCGTCGCCGGTCGGCGAGAACTTCTGCCCCGGCGAATTGCCCCACAGCGGCTGCAGCCAGCTATGCAGCTGGTTGGTGCCTTGGCGGCCAAAACTTCCGGTCAGCATGATCAGGAGCTTTTCGAGGTAGGAGTTGAGCGTCGAATTGACGCCCTGCTGGATGCCGAGTTCGACGCGAACCACCATGGCCTTTGCCGCCGCCATCATCGCGACGCAGCGCTCGATGTCGGCGATCGGGATTTCCGCCGCGGCAGCCCAAACCTCCACCGGGATATCGAGCAGCGCTTGCTTCACTTCGGCATAACCGACCGTGTGCTCGTCGATGAAATCATGATCGATGGCATCGGACCGGACCAGTGTCCCCAATACGGCGCCAAGCAGGAACGCGTCGGCGCCTGGGCGAACCGCGAGATGCAGGTCGGCCAGTTCGGCGGTCTCCGACCGCCGCGGGTCGACCACGATCAGCTTGCGTGCGGGGTCTTTGCGGATCTGGTTGAGATGGTCGCGGGCATTGGGGAAGCCGTGCGCGACCCAGGGATTGGCGCCAATGACGAACAAAAGATCGCAATGGTGCACGTCTTCGGCCGTGTGGCAGGTCTGGCTGCCGAACATGTGGCCGTTGACCCAGAAGTCGCCGGTCTTTTCCTGCGACAGGGCATTGAAGACATTGCGCGAGCCGAGCGCGCGCAGGAACGCAGTGGCATAAGCGCCGCCGGCGTGGTTACCCTGGCCGCCACCGCCATAGAGCGCCAGGCTCTTGCCGCCATGACGATCGACGAGTGCTCGCATCCGCTCGGCGATCTCGGCAATCGCGACATCCCACTCGATGGCGTCAAACCCGCCGTCGGCGCGGCGACGCAGCGGCGTGGTCAGCCTGTCCTCGTGGTGCGCATAGTAAGGTATCCGCGCTGCCTTGTTGCAGAGATAGCCCTGCGATTTCGGGCTGGAACGATCGCCGCGGACTTTCTCGACACGCCCCCCGTTGACCAGGACCTCGATGCCGCAATTGACGTAGCAGAGATTGCAGGCGGTCTTGTGCCAGGTACCGGTCATGTCGGCTTCCCTTGTGGACATTGTTGTCGGGACAGCGTCGCGCGCCGGTAGACATTAAATGATGTTGATCATACTATGCAACAGCATTCACCATGCGGGCGGCAATTCGTCCGATACCGCTAATGCCCCGCAAAGGTCGGCTTGCGCTTGTCGATGAAGGCCCGCACCGCCTCCTTGTGGTCGGTCGTTCGCGCGGAGCGGACCATGTTCTCGGCTTCCAGGTCCATCGAATCCAGGAAATCGGACGAGACGGCGTGGTCGAGGTTGTCCTTGATGCGGGCAAAAGCGATCGAAGGCCCCTCGGCCAGCGATTTTGCGAGTGCGAAGGCGACCTCGCGCAGTTCGGCGTCGGGCACCACGCGGTTCACGAGACCGAGCGCCTCGCAGCGGCGGGCATCGATCCGCTCCGACAGGAACATCAATTCCCGCGCGCGCGAGGTTCCGACCAGCCGCGTCAGCAACCACGCGATACCGTAATCGCCGGTCAACCCGATGCGGGCATAGCCCGTGGACATCATCGCGGACTCACTGGCGATGCGGATATCGCAGGCGAGCGCCAGCGCCATTCCGGCACCGGCCGCAGGTCCCGGGAGAGCAGCAACCGTCGGCTTCCGCACCGCCACCAGCGCGCCAGTCAAGGTGCGCTGCTTGATGCGGAGGTCGGCCACGCGCTCCTCGAACGCGATCTCCTTTTTGCCGGAATTGCTGCCCATGCCTTTGACGTCGCCGCCGGCACAAAAGGCCGTACCCGCGCCAGTGATCAGCAACGCGCCGACGTTGGGATCGTCGCCGCATTGCTTGATCATCCGCCGCAAGGCCGGCGTGAGGTAATCGGAGAGCGAATTGCGCGCCGCGGGACGGTTGAGCGTGATGACGGCGACGCGGTCTCTTATCTCGCACAACAGTTCGCCGGTTCCGGTGTCGATCTCGATCCGATCGTCCGCCATTGGACTTTCTCCCGTGGCTGTTGCGCTCCCGATTACTCCGGCAAATCGAAGGCCTCAGGCGACCTTCAACGCGGCCTTGATGTCGCCATCGAGGAATCCGGTCAGCCGGTCCCGGATGATGCGCTCGGCGTCGGCCATGATGCGGTCGATCAGTTCCTTGACGGTCGGAACATCCCGGATCAATCCGACCATCATCCCGCAGCTCCAGGCACCCGCATCCATCTCACCGTCGATCATGACCTTGGGATAGACGCCCGCGACCTCCTCATGGATGTCAGAGATCTTCAGGCTGGCGCCCTTT
Source organism: Bradyrhizobium sp. (assembly GCA_036721875.1). GTDB lineage: Bacteria > Pseudomonadota > Alphaproteobacteria > Rhizobiales > Xanthobacteraceae > Bradyrhizobium. The sequence continues at coordinate 6,283 of DAIMKE010000327.1, forward strand.
TCGCGCTCGATCTCGATCAGACGGTCGACGGCCTTGTTCTTCAGCACGCGCTCGGTGTTGCGGAGCGCCCGCATCACCAGCCTGGTGTCGAGTTCGCTAGCCGCAACCAGTGCCTTCTTGACGTTCTCGTGCACCGGCGCCTCCTTGGTGGCGATATAGCGCGTACCCATGTTCATGCCGGCCGCACCCAGCGCCAGCGCGGCGACCAGGCTCCGCGCATCGGCCATGCCGCCCGAGGCCACGAATGGAATCTTCAGTTCCTCCGCCGCGCGCGGCAGCAGGATCATGTTGGGCATGTCATCCTCGCCCGGATGACCTCCGCACTCAAAACCATCGACACTGACCGCATCGCAACCGATCTGCTCCGCCTTCAGCGAGTGCCGCACGGAGGTACAT
>DAIMKE010000328.1:0-6661 GCA_036721875.1 Bradyrhizobium sp.
ACGAGATCGGCTCGACAGGCTGGTCTTCGCCGGCAGGAATTTGGCGCAAGAGGCCATAAACCGTTCCGCCGGAAGAAGCGAAGACGATGCGCCCGCCACCCCGGGCGCGCATGGCTTCCAGCAGGGAAAGGGTTGGGCGAACGTTGCCGTTGAGATCCCCGACGGGGTCGCGATCTGCGCTGCTGGGAACTGTCGACCAAGCGTAGTGGTGCACCACGTCGACACCATCGAGCAGCCGCTGCCAGTCCGCATCACGGATGTCGCCAAAAACCGCCGTCATGCCTTGGGCCAGCATGGCATCAATTGCGGGGGTCCGGCTCCGGGCAGCAAGGCGCACGTTTTCGCCGCGCATGGCGAGAAGCGCAGCCACATGCCGGGCCACGAAACCGCCTCCGCCAAGAATCAAGTGACTAGCCATTCCAACGAACCGATCCCGCTCTCGAAGGGCGCTTGTTATTACCTGAAGGTCGGGCGCGCAACCTCACGGTAAATTGCCTGTAGCGCATCGACATATAAATCCATTCTCATGGGGCGTCTTGGATGACTTGCTAGATGTTCGCGCAAACCAGTATCTTGACTCAGTCGATATAGAGATTTAGCCAGAGCATCGGCATCGTTAGGGGGCACAACCAGCCCATTCTCCCCATGTACAACCTCGCAGGTGAGACCGGGTTGATCGGTTACAACGACAGGCTTGCGCGAAAGGAGCGACGAAAGCAGGACCAGCGGACGGTTTTCCATCCAGAGCGAGGGCACCACGACCACATCGAGACCTGCCAAAACGCGCCCGAACCGGTTCTCTGCGAATGCCCCTTCGAATGTGACGGGTATCGTAGATGCGCGAGCCAGCTTGTCGAGGCTCTCCGCATAAGCAGTATCGGTCGCGCGATCACCGTAGATCTGAATCCTGGCCTTAGTGTCGGCAGGCAGGCGGCCCGCGGCTTCAAGAAGGAAATGCGCACCCTTGTGTGAGCGCAACGTGCCGATGAAGCCGATCGTGAACGGGCGCGCGGCATCATCGGAGTGGAACGCTTCGGGGGCGTCGATGCCGAACGGGAGAAGCCGTACCCTGTCGGGGTGGAAGCCGGCCAGGAGCATTTCGTCGCGAACCGCCGCCGTAGGAGCGAGGGACAACCCGATCCGTTGCGCATGGCGGCGCAGGTGGTCCTGGCGGCGCGAGAGTTCCGCGGCCCGCGTTGCCAAAGGCAGGAACGACGAAGCTGTCCGTGCAACCAGCAACGGGAATGCGTAGAGCCATGATGGGACCGACGCGCAAACGCGCGCGGCAAGCGTTCCGTGCCGGAAACCGAGTACAAGGCGATGCCGAAGGCATCTTGCTCCGAGCAGCCCCGGGCCATTGCAGCGCGTGCCTTCGATCGCCTGCAGCCGCGCGAGCGGGCAGCGCCACCAGAAGTCGGTTGCGGTGAACACCATAGGCACGCGCAACGCGTCAACCACGTTGATCACGCCGATACCCACATGGCTAAAGTGAAAAACATGGACCAGATCGGGCGACACGCGCTCCAGCGCTTCACGCAAGAGTCCGTCTGCCGTAGGATTACTGATGCCAACGAAGGGATCGTGGATGGCGATGCCGTGCAGGCGCAATACAGGCACGCCATCTATGCTGTCGTGTGTGATTGTCGGAGCTGCGGTCGACGTCGGCTCCGCCGTCACAATCACCACATCAATTTCACGAGCGCGCAAGGCCAAAGCGAGCTTTAGTGTCAACTGCTCGGTTCCTGCAGCATGACGCGGCAGGAATTGATGAATGATCAGCGCTACACGCAGACCCAAAGCTTTAAGTCCTCCGCCGTCTCACCAGTGTTCATCTGCCTAAGTCGCGCGCGGATTTCGCAAAGCAGTCTGGACTGCAGGTCTCAAAATTGAAGCTTGCGACCTCTGAAGCGTCTTGTCGCGCGGGGGGATCCGATAAAGCCTCCTCGCGAAACGCGGCTGCCAGTGACTTAGGACCAGGAACGTTGCGGTTGCCGGTATTTGCCGTCCAAATAGTACTGACTTGCCTGTGTTTGCGGACCAGTCGGGACATCTAATGGATTGGGACATATTCGTCGGCAATTCCAAGTATATAGCGCCCATAATCACCCTTTTTTAGGACTTCCCCAAGCTTGACCAGCTCCTCGACAGAGATCCAGCCTTGCCGATAGGCAATCTCCTCCGGGCAGGCGATGCGCAGGCCCTGGCGGCTCTCCAGCGTGCGCACGAACTCGCCGGCTTCCAGAAGGCTGTCGGGGGTGCCCGTGTCGAGCCAGGCGAAGCCGCGGCCCATGCATTCGACCGAGAGCTCGCCACGTTCGAGATAGACCCGGTTGACATCGGTGATCTCGAGTTCGCCGCGGGCGGACGGCTTGAGGTTGGCGGCGATGTCGACGACAGTCTCGTCGTAGAAATAGAGGCCCGTCACGGCCCAGTTCGATTTCGGCGTCTTGGGCTTCTCCTCGATCGAGATCGCCTTGCCGGCGGCGTCGAACGCCACCACGCCGTAACGCTCCGGGTCCCGGACATGATAGGCGAAGACGCTCGCGCCCTTGGCCCGCGCCGAGGCGGAAGCCATCATTTCCGGCAGGGTGTGGCCGTAGAACAGGTTGTCGCCGAGGATCAGCACCGAGGGCTGGCCGGCGACGAAATCGGCACCGATGAGGTAGGCCTGCGCCAGACCGCCCGGATGCGGCTGTTCGGCATAGGACAGGCTCATGCCCCAGTCCGAGCCGTCGCCCAGCAGGCGCTTGAAGTGCGGCAGGTCGTGCGGGGTGGAAATGATCAGCACCTCGCGGATGCCCGCCAGCATCAGCGTCGAGAGCGGATAATAGATCATCGGCTTGTCGTAGACAGGCAGAAGCTGCTTCGACATCGCCAGCGTCATCGGGTGCAGCCGCGTGCCGGAACCGCCGGCCAGGATGATGCCCTTCATCGTCGTCTATCCCGTCTGTTCGGTGCTCAGGAGCCGGCGCACACAGGATGCGAGCGAGGCCTGCCAATGCGGCAGAGCAGCCCCATGAACCGTCTTGAGCTTGGAGGAGTCCAGTCGCGAATTGGCCGGACGCTTCGCCGGCGTCGGATAATCGGCCGTGGCGATGCGCTTGACCCGCACGGACGTGCCGCCCAGCCGCTCCCGCTCGGCGAAGATCGCCTCGGCCACATCGGCCCAGACCGCCTCGCCCTGCGCGCCCATGTGGAAGACTCCACGCAGAGCCGCCTGGGTGGGGCGCTGAACCAGATTATGGGCCACGGCGAAGACCGCATCCGCGATATCGAGGGCACTGGTCGGGCAGCCGGACTGGTCCGCCACGACGCCGACCTCGTCGCACGTCTCAGCCAGCCGTAGCATGGTCTTGACGAAGTTCTTGCCGAAGGGGCTGTAAACCCAGGCCGTCCGGAGGATCGCATGGTTGGGATTGGCGGCGGCCACAGCCTCTTCGCCTGCGAGCTTGCTGCGGCCATAGGCCGAGATCGGCCCCACGGGGTCCTCTTCCCGATAGGGCCGGTCCAGGCTGCCGCCGAAGACATAGTCCGTCGAGATCTGGATGATCGGCACGCCGAGGGCGGCCGTGGCGCGCGCTACCTCGCCGGCGGCGACACCATTCACCGTTCGAGCCGTTGCTTCTTCGCTTTCCGCCAGGTCGACCGCCGTGAAGGCTGCGGCATTGACGACGATGTCCGGCCGGGTGGCGGCGAGCGCTGGGGCGATCGAACTCATCTGCTCCAGATCGAGCGTAGGGCGGCCCAGCGCCATCACGGACATGCCGCGCGACGCGCGCTCCAGCATCGAAAGCACGACCTGGCCCGAATGTCCCGTGACGGTGATCCTCATGGCTGGTCGCTCCTGCGTTCAGCCGAAATAGCGCGGCAGATCGGCCAGGCGCGGATGCTTGCGGTCTTTATCTGAAAGAACGAGTTCGGAATGGGGCAGGCGCCAGTCGATGCCGAGGGCCGGATCGTCGAAGGCGAGGCCATGGTCGTTGGCCGGACCATAGGGGGCCGTCACCTTGTAGAGCACCTCGGTGTCCGGCTCGAGCGTCACAAAACCATGGGCGAAGCCGACGGGCACCAGGAGCTGGCGCCAGTTCTCGCCCGAAAGCTCGACCGCGACATGCTGTCCGAAGGTCGGTGAGGATGCGCGCAGGTCCACGGCCACGTCCAAAGCGCGGCCTTTGGCCACGCGGACCAGCTTGTCCTGCGCGAAGGGTGCCGATTGGAAATGCAGGCCTCGCAGCGTACCGACCTGCGCCGAAAGAGAATGGTTGTCCTGCACGAAGACGAGGTCGATCCCCGCCGCAGCCAGGTCGGACTTCTTGTAGACTTCGGAGAAGAAGCCGCGATGGTCGCCATGCCTTTTGGGGGTGATGATCTTGACCGAGGGGATGGCGGTCTCTTCGACGCTGAGCATGATCTCGTCCGTCCAGTTCAGGCCGCGCCGAGCCGCTCGCCGCGATACACGCCGGAACGGATGTCGCCCCACCACTTTTCATTGGCGAGATACCATTCGACCGTGCGATGCAGGCCGGTCTCGAAGGTCTCCTTGGGGCTCCAGCCGAGCTCACGTCCGATCTTTCCGGCATCGATCGCGTAACGCGCATCGTGACCGGGACGATCCGTCACGTAAGCGATCAGCCGCTCATGAGGGCCGGCCGGGTCCGGCCTGAGTTTGTCGAGGATGGCGCAGATGCCCTTCACGACCTGGATGTTCGTCTTCTCGTTGTGCCCACCGATATTGTAGCTTTCGCCCAGACGGCCGCGCTCGGCCACGGTCAGAAGCGCATCGGCATGATCATCCACGTAAAGCCAGTCGCGCACGTTGAGACCGTTGCCGTAGATCGGCAGCTGCTTCCCCTCCAGAGCGTTGATGATCATCAGCGGAATCAGCTTCTCGGGGAAGTGATAGGGCCCGTAATTGTTGGAGCAATTGGTCATCACAACCGGGAGGCCATAGGTGTGGTGCCAGGCGCGCACGAGATGGTCAGACGCCGCTTTCGAGGCGGAATAGGGCGAATTCGGCTGGTAGGCCGTATCCTCGCGGAAAAAGCCTTCCTCGCCAAGCGAGCCGAAAACCTCGTCGGTCGAGATGTGATGAAAGCGGAAGCGATCCTTGGCCTCGCCTTCGAGGCCGCGCCAGTGCCGCAGCGCCTCCTGCAGAAGCGCGAAGGTGCCGACGATGTTGGTCTGGATAAAGTCCCCTGGTCCGTCTATCGAACGGTCGACATGGCTCTCGGCGGCAAGATGCATGACGATGTCGGGCTTGAACTCGGCGAAGAGCGCTCGCATGCGCTCGCCGTCGCCGATGTCGGCATGCTCGAAGCGGTAGCGGTTGCTGCCCGCCACCGACGCGAGAGAAGCAAGGTTGCCGGCATAGGTCAGCTTGTCGACGACGCAAACTCCGTGCTGCGTCTCGCCGATCAGCTTGCGCACCACTGCAGAACCGATGAAGCCTGCTCCTCCGGTGACCAGAAACCTCAATGACACGCCGTCTGCTCCGGAAGCTGTTGCTGATGGGAGTGGTTGCGAACCTAGACGGAAGAAACAGCCTCGCCGAGCGCTGTCAAGCATGGCTAGAGGAAACCGGCGCCCGATTCGTAACGCTGTATGTTCCTCCGCCTCGGTCCAGAGCCCAGGATGGCTGGTTCAACAACGGTGCATAACATTGTCGCTTTCCGCATGTTGGGGCCCGCGTAGCCGCGCAGCTCTTACAAACACGATCAGCAGATCAGCCCACTGAAGCGTCGTCGTCTTGACGGCAACACCAATGCGGTCTTTTTGGCTTCCAATGCAGCAGATACTGACGGTGCCGATCTTCGTCGCGCGCCCTGGACGGATTAGGTTCGGCGTATGGCTCCGTCTTCACGTTTAGCGGCTGCTATCCGCCTTGGGCTGCGGTCTCGCGCTTATCTTCGCCATGTGTTTCAGAAGATCACGGCCCTAACCGTTGGCGCCATTTTTGTGTCACGCCCAGGCGAGAGGCTGCGCTTGGCTTTGAGTGCATATCGAAGGCCCGCGCGCCAGCCAGCCGTCCGGGCCGCTGTGGTCGCCCACCTCTATTATCTCGATCTCCTGCCGGAGATATTGCGGTGCCACGCAACGCTGCCTGAAGGCTCGCCGCTCCATCTCACGGTCCCTCATGATCGTAGCGACGATGCCGTCCGTTTGACCGACGGCATGGCGACGGTCACCGTTCATCCCTGCCAAAATCGTGGGCGTGACGTCGCCCCCTTCCTAGAGTTGCTCAATGCTGGCACGTTCGATGGCTACGATGCTGTCTTGAAGCTCCATACGAAACGGAGCCCGCATCTCTTGGATGGAGAAATACGACGCAAGCTTCTCTTTACCATGCTTGCTGGAGAGCGAAATCAGACTCGGCGCACTCTGGCGTTGTTCGAAGCGGCAGATTCCGGGCTAGTCGGCTGGTCGGCCTGCTACCGCGACGCCCTGCCGTACTGGATGGGCAATGAAGCTCGGGTTTGCGCGATAGCCGCGAGAATGAATGCTCCGTCTGAGGCGATGCAGCTCGGCTTTTTCGAGGGATCGATGTTCTGGTTCAGACCGGCAGCATTGAACCGCTTGCGAGCTCTCGAATTGACGCAAGAAGATTTTGAGCCCGAGGCTCGCCAACTAGACGGCACCCTTCATCACGCCATCGAGAGATGTT
>DAIMKE010000329.1:0-6636 GCA_036721875.1 Bradyrhizobium sp.
CCCTTGATCACCTCAGCCCACACGCCCTTCGTTATCTTGTCGCCGCGGTAGACTCCCTTGCTGCCGTACCCGCTGACTGGTTTGAAGAACAATGTCTTCCTTCTCTCCCACAATTGCGACGCATTGTCGGACGTGACGACCACCGTATGCGGCACCCCGGAGAGATCGTCGACCATCGTCGGCGAAAGCCCCCAGCCGCGCAGCGCCGCCGCATCGGAGAGCAGCCCGAGATTGCGTTTGTCCGCATACAGGGCGTGTACATGCGGATTGGGCGTAACCACGACGGCGTTGTCGAGATAGGCCGCGCGCAGAGCCTCGTGCCCGGGACGATCAAGGGAAAAATCCACCAGCCGGTTGTATACGAGATCAATGGGTTGATCGTCGGCCATCAACCTGCCCTGCTCGTATCTGAGCTGCCCGGCATCCGCGATGACAGCCTCGATGCCGTGCTTCACAAAGAAACGCTGTGCCAGCAGGAACTCGGGATAGAGATATTGTTCTTCAGGCCGATCATCGACGATGGCAATCCGGCTCATGGCGCCGACCTGGCGTTGCAGCCTGAATTCCTTCCGGAACATGGAGAGCACCGCCGACTCAAAGTTGGCGCTGCGGATTTTTCCCAGAGCGGCTTCGATCTCAGCACAACAGGCCCGCTGGGCATCCGCCAGCAAGGCGTTCAGGAAGGCGCCCCCCGCATTGGTATTGACCTCGATCAGCCTGGGTCCTGATGCGGCCACATGAAAGTCGAAGCCCATGAAGACGCCGCGCGGGCCGAAATCATGTCGTGCGAGTTCCGGGGCCCAGGACAACGCCGCCTGCCGATACCCCGGCAATCTGGTCGCGGCTTCGATCGCGTGCACGATGCGAAGCATTTCGATCGTCTCAGATTCCGAAATGAACACAGGCGCATTTGAAAACAGATGCGGTCGCGTTCGGATGAACGTCGCGCAGAAATCCGCGTCTCCAACTTCCCGCTCAAGCGCAACGCACAGGGCAGCGCGATCCAGCGTGATGCAGAAGCATTCCTGATTGAGACGCTCGGAGATCAATCGGGCGTCCACGGTTGGAGTATCCATTTGCGATCCCTACGTCGCTCGCTCAACTTGCGCAGCGCCCCTGAAAATCCTTAGCGTTCCTCAGCGAGCAATCCCTTGCGTCAGGTCAACGTGGCGAAGTGCAGCCGCTTCAAGAGGGCGCCTTAGGCCGGGGAAACATGCAGGCACGCCCTCGATCGAGAAGACATCCGCAACATCACTATAAAACTAGTTTTATAGTTGTAAAGACCATTCAGCGGCGCTATGGAGGGATCATGGACCGAGAACTAGCTGCACGCTGCCTAGCCGAACTAGGCAACCTGACCCGACTGGACATCTATCGGCTCCTCGTTCGCGCCGGGCCAGCGGGGCTCAACGTCAGCGAAATCCAAACCCGCCTCGACTTGGCGGCATCGACGCTGGCGTTTCATCTGCGAGGCCTGGTTGGCGCAGGCCTTGTCGCGCAGGAAAAGATCGGGCGGGAGGTTATCTGCCGCGCCCAATACCATCGCATCGCTTCGATCATCGGGTTCTTGCGGGAGCATTGCTGCGAGGGATTTGAGGACGAATTTCCGGCAGAGGCCGGGCGCCGGGCGGGTTGCCCCGCCGCAGCCGGTTTACAGGAAGTTACCGACCAGTCGGGCATCATCGCTCGTGGACGTGTCTTGGTCTGCGCGTTCATAGCGACCGCTGTGGCGCGTGAGCAAACTCGTGGCCTAGTTTGCCGAGGGCGCCTTCAACTGGGGAAAACAGGCGCTAAAAGTCGCCCCGTTCTTGGGCACGCTTTCGATAAGCAGCCGGCCGCGATGCCGGTTAAGAATATGTTTCACCAAGGATAAACCGAGCCCCGTACCGCCCTGCGCGCGGCTGTCGCCGACGTCGACCCGGTAGAAGCGCTCGGTCAGCCGAGGCAAGTGTTCCGGGGCGATGCCGGGGCCGAAATCCCTGACCATGACCCGGACTTCCGGCGCGCCCTCGCCCGAGGTGGCCCGGATCAGGGAGACGATCACCCGCCCGCCGGAGGCGCCATATTTCAGCGCGTTCTCGATCAGGTTTTCGAACAGCCGCAGCAGCTCCTCGCGGTCCCCCGCGATCGTCACCGGCGCCTCCGGGAGCTCGATTTCGATCGCGACCTGGCGTTCCCGGGCCAGCGGCTCGAGCCCGTCGACGACCTGGCGCAGGATCGGGACGATATCGACGGAGGCATCGGGGCGGACATGGGCGGACAATTCGACCCGGGACAGCGACAGCAGATCGTCGATCAGCCGCGCCATCCGCGTCGCCTGGGTATGCATGATGCCCAGGAAGCGCTCTCGCGCCCTGGCGTCGTCCTTCGCGGGGCCCTGTAGCGTATCGATGAAGCCCGACAGTGCGGCAAGCGGCGTACGCAGTTCGTGGCTGGCGTTGGCGACGAAATCGGCGCGCATCTCCTCGACCCGGCGCAGCGGCGTCTGGTCGTGGAACGTCATCAGCATGCACTTCTCGGTGCCGCCGAACAGCGTCGGCACCGGCACCGGGGTGATGATGAGTTCCATCCAGCGATCGACCGGAACCTGGTCGAGATAGGTCGCCCGGCGCGGCTCGCTGGTCGCGATCGCCTCGCGCAGCGCGGTGATGATTTCGGGCGAGCGCAGCGCAAACTGCGCCAGCTCGTTCTTCCGCAACGCCGGCGCGAGCTGGGCAGCCGCAACGTTGAGGTGGAGGACGCGGCCGGCACGATCGAGCAGCACGGCCGGATCCGGCATGCCGGCCACGACGGCGCTGACGGCCGCCGACTCGACCGGATTGACGGCGCGAACATCCTCGCGGGACACGACCGCATTGTGCAGCCGCCACGGTACCAGGGCCGCGGCTGCGATGCAGATGAAAACCGCGACCGCGCGTGCCGGGGAGAGATCGGCCAGGATCACCAGCGCGCAAAGGGCAAGCCCGGCGGCGATCAGGATGATCGCCGAATGCCGCAGCCGGTCCGGCCACGGGGCAAAGAAGGAAGAACTTGAATCGTCTATCGCCATCGCGCCGGCTTCTTCCCTCGTTTCAACGGGTGTCTCCTCGCGACGCTGGAACACCTCGGGCAGTGTCGTCAGGTGCCGGTGTCACCACGCTCGCGCACATAGACTGCCTCGTGTCTCGGCTCGGCGTCAGGACCGGGCTTCGACCGGCGCTGGCGCTTGATTCGCGCGCCAAGGATAATTTCCCGAAGCGTCAGCAAGATTACAGATATGACGAAGGGCGCAATATAATAGAGCAGGCGGAACAGCAGCATCCCCGCCAGCAGCTCTTCCCGGTCCATCTGCCACAGGCCCACCAGCATGGCGGCGTCGAACACGCCGAGCCCGCCGGGCGAATGGCTGGCGAAACCCAGTAGCGTCGCCGAGACGAAAATGACCGCGACAACGACAAAGCCGACATTGGGCTCGTCCGGCACCAGAACGTACATCGCCAGCGCGCAGAAGCCGAGGTCGATGATGCCGATGGCGATCTGCAACAGCGTCAGCGGGCCGCCCGGCAAGGTGACGCTCCAGGGCCCGCGGCCGACGCTGCGCGGCTGGGCCCAGACCCAGGCGACGTATCCGATCAGCCCGATGAGAATGCCGAAGGCCGCCACACGGTTGAGCCAGGCCGGCAATTGATCGATCGAGGCGGCGGCTTCCGGGTGATAGGCGATACCCAGTCCCAGCACCGCGGCATTGCCGAGCCAGAAGGTCAGCCCGGCGAGGAAGCAGATTTTGGCGACATCGATCGCGTTCAGGTTCCAGGCCGAGTAGATCCGGTAGCGCACGGCGCCGCCGGTAAAGACGCTGGCGCCGACATTGTGGCCGATCGAGTAGGAGGTGAAGGCCGCCAGGGCGTTGACGCGGTAGGGAACGTGACCGTGGCCGATGGCGCGGACAGCGAACCAGTCATAGAAGGTCAGCGTGAAATAGCCTGCCGCCACGAACAGGGCCGCCAGCGCGATCTGGCGCGGCTCGGTGCTCTTGATGGCATCGATCACCTCATCGGAGTCGATGCCGCGGAGCATGTGATAGAGGACGTAGCACGCGATGGCTATGACCGCGACACTGATCACAACCCCGAGCTTATGCAGGACCTGCTTCTGGCGCAGAAACGATATCGCCCTGCGTATTGCTTCCAGCATCTAGACCTCGAAATGCGATCCGACAGCGACGGCATCGGTACGAACCCCGCCAGCGCCACCCTGCTCCCTGGCCCCTCTGGTAGCGCGTTTTGAGCCGGAGTGGAATTCGCCTGACGACCATAAAACGCGCTTCTTCAACCTATTAGATGACAATCGAAGCACAGTTTTGCTGCAAAGGCGCGGCTTGACAGCGGTTCCGCGGCATCGGGGACCGGCCGGCAAGCAGGCTACGGGATCAGCCACGAACCCGTGATGACGGTTGCTATGCGCGGAGCGGGCCATGGATGCGATCATGCCGCCGGGGCGCTACGCGAAACGACCCAGGCGCGCAGCCATGATCCGACCGCACAACCGCAGAGGTAAAGCGCAAACATGATCAGTCCGAGGTCGAGCCAGTAGCCGAAGCGGCCGGGTACGACACGTGCGACCGCGACCGCGATTACCGCCGCCGCGAGCGCCAGCAGCCACCATTGCCATTTCCTCGAGACACCCTCGCCATGCTGAACCACGGATATCCAGCCCATGCCGAAGCCGAGCAGCAGCGACGCCAGCAGCCAGCCCCAGTAAAATGTCGTGAGACTGGCCATGCTACTTCACCACGAAATCGATGCGGCGGTTCTGCGCCTTGCCCTGGTCGGAATCATTGCTCGCGGTCGGCTGCGTCTCGCCGTAGCCGACCGCGCTGAACCTGGTCGCCGGCAGCCCTGCCTTGACCAGGTAGTGGGCGACCGCCTGCGCGCGCTTCTCGGACAATTCCTGATTGGCCGTGTCGTCGCCGTCGCTGTCGGTATGTCCGGCAATCTCTATATTGGCGTTAGGACACCGCAAAGCGGTTTCGATCAGGCGGTCGAGCAGGCCTGCGGAATCCGCAACGATGTCGGCCCTGCCGGATTCGAACCGAATTCTGGCCTTGCCGAGCAGGTCGGCAAACAATTGCTGGCAGACGGTGGCATCCACCGGCGCAGCGGGCGGCCTGACCGAGATTTCCGGCTTGAACTGCCAGCCCTGGGGGAAGTCCTTGCCGAGGCCGGCGCGAATCTGAACGGCGGCAGCCTCATAGAGCGCATCGCCCGACAACTTCACTTCCCGATCCGAAACGACCAGCGTGCCGGTCGACACCCGCGATAGCGCGCCAAGCGCAGTCACCACCGCGTTGGCGAAGCCCGCGGGGGCACCGACGCTGACCTTGAGATTGTCGACGACCTTCTCCTTGAAGAACTTGCGTCCCGCCGCCGCCACCAGCGCAGCATGGACATTGCTGTCGGGCACATTGCCCGTCAGCGTCACCGTCACCGCGACCGGATCCTTGTAGGCCTGGAAGACGTAGGGCGGCGCCTTGACGTCGTTGGCTGCGACCGAATAGCCCTCCGGAAGATTTTTCAGCGCGGCGGCAATGGCCTCCCTGCCGCCTAGTTCACGCGCCATGCCGGACAGGCTGACCTTGGTATCCGATAGCGTGATTTTGCCGTCCTTCAGTTTCGCGATCTGGTCGAGCAGCAGCAGCGCGGCGTTGTCAAAGTTCGGCGGGGCACCGCGCGCCAGCGTGGTCCTGTCGACGACCTCGACGCCGCCGAGATTGGCACGCGCGGCTTCCAGCAGCTTGCCCTTGCTCGCGGGCAGCGGCGAACTGCCCGACAGCGTCACCCGGACGACGTCGCGTTCGGCCAGCCAGACAAACGGCCTGGCTTCGGGGACGAGGCGGGTTTCATCGTTGACCAGCCGCACACCGCGCACGGCTTCGACCGACGCCACCGCGCCGGTGCGGCCCGCTTCAGAAAACGCTTCTGCCGCAAGCGTCACGTCACGGCCAGCAACCGAGATTCGCCGCTTGTCGAGAATGGTATCCTTGAGCGCTGCCGTCGAACGCTGCGCCAGATCGGCTTCCAGAGGCTCAGTGCTGGTCCAGGCCGCGATGGCCCAAAAGATGACCAAAGGAATGACGCCCGGCCACCATTTTCTACTCCACCTGAAAAGTCCGTGCATCCGAGGTCTCGCGGGGTCCGAAACAGAGAGAAAACAAACCCTTGCGGGGCTGTCAAACCCGAAATGACACGGGAATGGAATGCGACGGATATTTGTCCGGCTAACAGTTTCTTCAGCGGTCTGCCGCTAATTTCCGCAGGCAATGCAACAGGGTCGCCGCGCGTCAATGAAACAGCTCCGCAACACCGTTATTCGTGCCGGACTGGAGGCGCTTTACTTTTCCGGCGCGCATTTCCTGCTGCGACCAATCTTCGCAGGTGTCGGCGCCATATTCATGCTGCACCATGTCCGCCCAAGGCGCGAAGGCGAGTTTCAGCCGAACCACCATCTGGAAGTTGAGCCGGAGTTCTTGCGCGCCGTACTCGCGCATCTTCGTGCCCTCGATGTCGATCTCGTCACCATGGACGAGGTCCATCAGAAACTTTCGGAACGCAATTTCGAACGGCGCTTCGCCTGCTTCACCCTCGACGACGGCTATCG
>DAIMKE010000330.1:0-5654 GCA_036721875.1 Bradyrhizobium sp.
TCGCCAGTGAGGCCGATATCGTTGCGGCGGTCGATACGATGATGGCGCAGACGGGCGGCGTCGACGTGCTGGTCAACAATGCCGGCTTCGGCCTGTATGGGCCGATGGAGGAGATCGGTTTGGACGAGGCGCGGTACCAGTTCGAGGTGAACGTCTTCGGCCCCGGTCGCCTGACTCAGCTCCTGCTGCCAGCGATGCGCGCGAAGAAGGCTGGCCGGATCATCAACATCACGTCGATGGGCGGCAAGATCTACACGCCCTTGGGCAGTTGGTATCATGCCACCAAGCATGCGCTGGAAGGATGGTCCGATTGCCTGCGTCTCGAACTCGCGCCGCTGGGCATCGATGTGGTCGTGATCGAACCCGGCTTGATTGAAACTGGATTTGGCGACGTGGTGGCGGACGGCCTGCTTAAGCGCTCCGGCACCGGACCCTATGCGGGACTGACCCGTGCGGTCGCGGCCGGAACCCGCAAGACCTATGCCAAGGGACGCACCAGCCACCCGCGCGTTATTGCGGAAGTGGTCGGCACGGCGGTTTCCGCCGCCCGTCCGCGCACCCGCTATGTCCGGGGCAAGTTCGGCGCGCTGCTGATCGCGATGCGCACATGGCTGGGTGACCGCCTGTTCGATCGCATCATTCTTAGCCAGCTGCCCAAGGGCGCCTGAGCGTCATGCGGCCTGCTCCCGCCGACCGGTGCAAGGTGCCCCACGGATTGTGGAATGCGGTGGAGGCGATCGGCATCCCGCCCTCGGCGTTGCTGCGCCAGGCAATGCTGCCGATCACGCTCCCCCAGACCGGGCAAGCCATTACGACCGCGCAGTATTTCGTGCTGATGCGGGCGCTGGAGGCGCTGTCGGGCGATCCTGCGGTCGGCCTGCACATCGTTCGTGGCGCCGACACGGCAGTCCATCCGCCGTCCACGCTCGCCGCCTTTTATGCCCGCGATCTGCGCGACGGGCTTGAACGGCTGGCTCGGTTCAAGCGGCTCTGCACGCCGGAGATCCTGGAGGTCACCGAAGGTCTGCATGGGGGACTGCGCAGCAGCTCTGTCGGAATGACTTGGCTTCACGCCAGCGAGGCCGAGCCATCGGCGAGTGTGGATGCGACCTTTTCCACACTGATGGAACTGGCACGCCGCGGCACGGGCACCGACGTGCGGCCCTTGCGCGTCGACCTCGCCCGGCCGGGGCTGCGAAGCGCTGCCCATGAGCGCTATTTTGCCGCGCCGATCCGGCTCGGCGCGCCGCGCGACCTCCTCGTGTTCGACGCGGCCGATCTCGACCGACCGTTTCCAGGCCACAACCCTGAACTGCTCGCCATGCTTACGCCGGCGCTGGGCAGCGCGCTTGAGGAGATGCAGGCACGGTCGCTAAGCGAGCAGGTGGTCCTCGAACTCAAGCGCAGCCTGCCGAGCGGTCGACCGGACGTGGGCGAGGTCGCCCGTCGGATGGGCATGAGCGAGCGGACGTTGCAACGTCGGATCACCGAGGAAGGTCACAACTTTCGCGAGCTGCTGATCGAAGCCCGGCGGGAGCTCGGACACCGCTTTCTCAGCGACGTCGCCATGGAACTCGACGAGATCGCGTTTCTTCTCGGCTATCAGGACGCGACCTCGTTTCACCGTGCCTTTCGCGAATGGGAAGGCGTTACGCCGGCACGTTGGCGGGAACTACGTTCCAGTGATGCCACCTACACGACGCGCTGATCTTGACACCAAAGAAGACCAAGGGTGCGGCTTTGACGGTATTTTTGGCGTTCGTCTTCGTAGGTGACCAGCGCGCGCTGAAGCACTTAAAACGCGGCGAGTGGGGCGAAAGGTAGCGATCGATCTGGACAGGTCGGTTTTGCCAAGACGTGTATTCCGCCACATCCTGTATACGCTTTCGCAAACCCGCCTTCAGGCTTCTACTGTCACCGCATTTCCATTTTCTACGCCTATCCTGGAAGCCGCCGCATAGGGATCTGCTGATGTTTCGTGCCGCAAGTGATGCGCAATTCTGGGACCGCATCGCGCGCAAATATGCCACCGACCCGATCGCCGATATCGCGGGCTATGAGCGCACGCTTGAGCGGACGCGACATTATCTCAGGTCGGATGAGACGGCGTTCGAGTTCGGATGCGGGACGGGAACGAGCGCGCTAAAACTCGCGCCATCCGTCGGGCGCATCATGGCGACCGACATATCCAATGAAATGATCGCGATCGCGCGCGAGAAGGCGAAGGCCGAGGGCTGCACCAACGCCACATTCGAGGTGGCAAGGCCCGAGGCGGCGCCGTGGCCGGACGGGACCTTCGACGTCGCTTTCGGCTTCAACGTCCTACATCTGGTGACTGACCGCGAGGCGGTCTTGAGAGGCGTCCATCGGCTGCTGCGGCCTGGCGGGCTCTTCATTTCCAAGACGCCATGTCTGAAGGAAATGAACCCGCTGATACGCATCGCCGTGCCGTTGATGCAACTCATCGGCAAGGCGCCCCATGTGGCGTTCTTGTCCGCGGAGGATCTGGAACACGAGACGGCGGAGGCGGGATTTGAAATCGTTGAGATCGCCCGTCATGCCTCGCGCGGGAAGGACGTGCGGCCGTTCGTTGTGGCAAGGAAGGCGACGGCGACTCCAGCGTAGGGGTGGTCCGTCCTGCATGCTGAGTCCACAAACGCTCACGGCGACCATCACCCCGGCACAAACGCGGGATGTGCGGCGCGTGACCGCATGGTACGACATCGGGATCGCCTCTCTGGAGTAATCCTCGATGTCCGCCGCGACAGCCCCCAGCCAATCCATCCCCACCGCCGCCGAGTCCGATCCCGAAGCCCTCGGCTGGATGCAAGGCTTCCCCCCGCCGCCGGACAAACTGATCACCTTCCACAACGGCTCGTTCCGCAGCTTCCCCGAATTGCGCTGGGCCTGGAGCAATATCCGCCAACTCGTGCCGACCGTAAATGTCTGGCGCGGGGCAGGGCCCGCGTCGGTGTTGCCGCGCGCGGAGTATGATATCGGCGCGTCCGCTTCCGTCACCATGGACGGGCGGCCGATGACGTTCGAGCGTATGCTGGAGGAGACCTACGCCGACGGCATCGCCGTGCTGCATCGGGGCAAGCTGATCTACGAGCGCTATTTCGGCGCGCTGAAACCGCACAAGCCGCATATCGCGATGTCGGTGACGAAATCGTTCACCGGCACGCTCGCCGGCATTCTGGTGGCGGAGGGCAGGATCGATCCGCAGGCTCCGGTCACGGACTATGTGCCGGAGCTGAAGGCGAGCGCGTTCGGCGACGCGCGCGTGCACGAGGCGATGGATATGACGACCGGCCTCGAATACACCGAGGTCTATACCGACAAAAATTCCGGGGTGTTCGGGCTCAGGCGCGCGAACGGCATGGCGCCGATCGAGCCGGGCTATGAAGGCGCGACCAACATTTTCGATTTCCTGTGCACGCAGAAGAAGCAGGGCGAGCACGGCAAGGCCTTCGCCTACAAGACCGTCAATTCCGACGTGCTGGCCTGGATCATCCGGCGGGCGAGCGGGATGACGCTGTCCGACCTGCTCTCCGAGCGGATCTGGATTCCGATGGGCGCGGAAGAGGACGCGCATTATCACGTCGACCGCATCGGCACCGAAAGCGGCGGCGGCGGGCTTTCGACGACGCTGCGCGATCTCGCCCGCTTCGGCGAGACCATCCGCAATCACGGCCGCTTCAACGGCCGCCAGATCGTGCCGTCGCAATTCGTCGAGGAGGTCGCCCGCGGCGGCGATCCCGCAAAATTCAAGCCGGCCGGCTACACCACGCTGCCCGGCGCGTCGTACCGCAATCAATGGTGGGTCACGCACAATGCGCACGGCGCCTGGATGGCGCGCGGCGTGCACGGGCAGGGCATCTATATCGATCCGAAGGCCGAGATGGTGATCGCCCGCTATGCCTCGCACCCGGCCGCCGGCAACGCCGCCAACGACCCGGTGACGCTGCCGGCCTACATGGCGCTGGCGAAGGATTTGATGGCAGGCGGCTGACGCCATTGCCCGCACCGGCTAAGGCCCCGTAGCCCGGGCGAGCCAACGGGTCGCGCGAATGCGCGCCCGATGACAGGCTCCGCGACCCCTGGACCGCTGCTCCCGCATATCGCATTCGCTTATGCGGGCTACGAACTGGGGCCGCCGTGCGCTATCCCCGCACCGCGGCCTCGATCTTCGCGATGTCGATCTTCCCCATCGGCATCATCGCCGCGAACGCGCGCTTCGCCACGTCGCCGCCCTTGGCCATCGCCTCGGTCAAAACGCGCGGGGTGATCTGCCACGACAGGCCCCATTTGTCCTTGCACCAGCCGCAGGCGCTCTCAGTGCCGCCATTGCCGACGATCGCGTTCCAGTAGCGGTCGGTTTCGGCCTGGTCGTCGGTCGCGATCTGGAACGAGAACGCCTCGCTCTGCTTGAACATGTCCCCGCCGTTGAGGCCGATGCACGGCACCCCGCACACGGTGAACTGCACCGTCAGCACCTGGCCGGCCTTGCCGCCGGGAAAGTCGGTTGGTGCCTTGTGAACGGCGTCGACGCTGCTGTTCGGAAACGTCTTTGCGTAAAACTGCGCGGCTTCTTCGGCGTCGTGGTTGTACCAGAGGCAGATCGTGTTCTTGCTCATCGGAGTTCTCCATGATTGGCCGCACAGGGCGATGACGGCTGGTTCCTGCAAAGGACGTTCGAGCAGCCGGCGTCCCGACATCACCACCGAATTTTTTTTGCAGGCGCCCGGGAGGCCGAAAGATCGGGGGGCGGCGATCCGATACCGGTCACGGCGTCCACATCTCCAGCATGTAGCCCGGGTGGGCCAACGGGTCGCGCGAATGCGCGCCCGATGACAGGCTCCGCGACACCCGGGACCGCTGTCCCTGCATGTCTCTGATCCTGGCGTGTTCCGGCGAGCAAAATGAGGCGGAATCTTTCTTTGGGAAAGTCAACTACGTCGTTGACGTCGCCAGGGAAACTCTTGGAACTGCAAGGCGCTATATGGTCAAAGTACCATCGAATGAGAGCAGGGGTGGCGGCCCTGCCTCATCTTCCGCTGTAACGCATCGCCACGCGCCGTGGAACTCCGTCACGTGCTCTCGAATGTATTGAAGCGCAAAGACCTGTACAGCTTTTTCAGCCGTTCGGCTTTCGAGAAGGCCCACGTCTATCAGGCGCAAGGACGGGTCAAGGAACTGGAAGTCAGCGAAGACCTGACGCATCTTCGCGCCAAAGTGGGGGGAAGCGGATCGAACGAATACCGAGTCGATATCCAGCTCGAGTTCACCGGCGATCGGCTCTCCGACCTCGACGGCGAATGCAGCTGTCCGATGAACTTCAACTGCAAGCATGTGGCTGCAACCCTGCTCGAGGCCACTAGCGGGAAGCCGCTATCGGCCCCCAAGGCGATGGCGGCCGAACAAAGTGCGGCGGCCCTGCCGCCTGTCCTGGGCTACGAAGTCGTCAACTGGCTCGAGAACGTCGGCAACGCGGTGCACGGCGACGATTATCCAGCCGAATTGAACCAACGGCTGCTCTATCGACTGCATGCCTCCGGAGAGGGTGTAAAGACGCCGGTTCTGGCGGTATCGCTGCTGTCGGTGAGGGTATTGAAAGGCGGCGTGTTCGGCGGCAATTACGCGCAACCCCACGC
>DAIMKE010000330.1:5664-6602 GCA_036721875.1 Bradyrhizobium sp.
TCCGAGCGCGCACCGAAATATTATCGCGACACCGACATCGAGATTGTGAGTCAACTTTCGGCGGCGTCCAGAGGGAGTTATTTCAGCGCCCGGCCGCTTTCGGGCGAGCTATTGCAGCGGATCGTCACGACCGGCCGCGCCTACTGGCTCGACCACAAACGACAGCCGCTGCGGTGGGGAAACACGCGTGAGGGGCTGATCGAGTGGCGCCAGGCCAGCAAGCGTGGCGTCGTTCCTTGCCTGCTGGTGCCGGGAACGATTGCGCTCAATGCCGAGCCGCCGGTCTACGTCGACGAGTCCGCCGGCACGATCGGACCGGTGGAACTGAGCCTGCCGCCGAAGCTTGCCCGCCAGCTCCTGTCGGCACCGGAGATTCCGCGCGACCAGCTCATGGAGGTATCTCGTCGTCTTGGCCAACGTCTGCCGGAACGTCATCACGGCCTGCTGCCGGCAGCGCCGGCGGCTGCAGTGCAGATCGACGAGCAGCCCGTCCCGATATTGCGCCTGCGGCTGGGCCGGATGAGAGAGAGTTCCTTCTACTATCGTGCAGGCAGCGGCCCGGTCGCGGTCGCCAATCTCGGCTTTCGCTATGGCCCGATCGAAATCGATCCATCGGAACGGGGAAGCCGGCTGGAATCATTCCACGCCGGACAGGTCTACGCGATCAAGCGCCGCCAGCCGAAGGAGAAGGAGGCGCGCAAGCGCTTGACCGATCTGGGTTTCGTCGCCGCGGCGTCGAAGTTTCCCTTTCTCGACTCCGACCATGCCCGCGACCTGACGCTCGGCGACGCCTACGACTGGTTCGACTTTCTCAACCTGGAGGCGGCCGAACTGCGGGCGCAGGGTTTCGAGATCCATGTCGGCGACGACTTCCCCCATCGGCTGGCGCCATCGGGCGACTTCGATGCGGCGTTCGAATCCAGCGGCATCGATTGGTT
>DAIMKE010000331.1:0-6592 GCA_036721875.1 Bradyrhizobium sp.
CCATGGTCGCGATCGGCGGCATCGGCTTCGTGGTGTGGGCGCACCACATGTACACGGTCGGCATGTCCTCGGCGACGCAGGCCTATTTCGTCGCGGCCACGATGGTCATCGCCGTTCCGACCGGCGTGAAGATCTTCTCCTGGGTCGCCACGATGTGGGGCGGCTCGATCGAATTCCGCGCCCCGATGATCTGGGCGGTGGGCTTCATCTTCCTGTTCACGATCGGCGGCGTCACCGGCGTCGTGCTGGCCAACGCGGGTGTCGATCGCGTGCTCCAGGAGACCTACTACGTCGTCGCGCACTTCCACTACGTGCTGTCGCTCGGTGCCGTGTTCGCGATCTTCGCCGGCTGGTACTACTGGTTCCCGAAGATGTCGGGCTACATGTACAATGAGGGGATCGCCAAGCTGCACTTCTGGGTCACCTTCGTCGGCGTCAACCTGGTGTTCTTCCCGCAGCACTTCCTCGGTCTGTCGGGCATGCCGCGCCGCTACATCGACTATCCCGATGCCTTCGCGGGCTGGAACCTGGTCTCGTCGTTCGGCTCCTACATCTCCGGCTTCGGCGTGCTGATCTTCCTCTACGGCGTGCTCGATGCGTTCATGAAGAAGGTGCCGGCTGGCGACAACCCCTGGGGTGCCGGCGCAACCACGCTGGAGTGGACGCTGTCCTCGCCGCCGCCCTTCCACCAGTTCGAAGTGCTGCCCCGCGTGCAGTGATCGATCTCCGCGGCGCCCGTGACGGGCGCCGCGGCGCTATAACGAAGTGAGTGAGATTAAGTGTCCGTCCTCGACCAGAACGCCATCGACATCACCCCCCGCATCTCCGAGGCGGAGGTTGGCGACTATCTCGCGCTGCTCAAGCCGCGGGTGATGTCGCTGGTGATCTTCACCGCGCTGGTCGGGATGGCGATGGCGCCGGGACACTTCCACCCAGTGCTCGCGATCACCTCGCTGCTCTGCATCGCGGTCGGTGCCGGCGCCTCCGGGGCGCTCAACATGGCGCTCGAAGGCGACATCGACGCGAAGATGTCGCGCACGGCGAACCGGCCGATCCCGCGCGGCCGCATCACCCGTTCCGAGGCCATGGCGTTCGGCATGACGCTCGCCTTCTTCTCGGTGATGACGCTCGGCATCCTCGTCAACTGGATCGCCGGCGCGCTGCTCGCCTTCACCATCTTCTTCTACGTCGTGATCTACACGATGGGCCTGAAGCGCTGGACCGCGCAGAACATCGTGATCGGCGGCGCGGCCGGCGCGCTGCCGCCGGTGGTGGCCTGGGCTGCGGTGACGGGCACGGTCGACGTCGAGCCGCTGCTGCTGTTCGCCATCATCTTCTTCTGGACCCCGCCGCATTTCTGGGCGCTGGCGCTGTTCCGTTCCGACGACTACGCCCGCGCCGGTGTGCCGATGCTGCCCGTGGTCGCCGGACCTGATGCGACGCGGTTGCAGATCCTGCTTTACACCGTCGTGCTGGTCGCAATCGCGGCGGCGCCTTGGCCGCTTGGTTATTTCGACGCGATCTATGGCGTGATCTCGCTCTTGCTCGGGGCCGGCATGATGTGGCTTGCGATCGACGTCTATCGCCACCGCGAGGGCAAGCCTGCGCTGCGTGCCACGCGCCGGCTGTTTGCCTTCTCGATCGTTTACCTGTTTGCCCTGTTTGCAACCTTGTTGCTCGAAGTCGTCGTCCGCGCCGTCGCCCCTGCGCTCGGCGCCATCGCATCGGCGATCGGGTAGGGGGCGCATGGGACGCGAATGGACGAGCATAAACCAGACGGAATCGTCCTCACCGAGGCGCAGAAGCGAAGTCGTCGCAACCGCTCGGTCGCGATTGCGCTGGCGCTCGGCGTTCTGGTCCTGCTGTTCTTCGCCGTCACCATGGTCAAGGGGCCGGCCGTCCTCGTCCGTCCCATGTAGTCCGGAAACGTGATCGAAATGGAAAGCAAGACGCAGATGCGCGCGGAGACGGGGGGAGGCGACAGGGCCGCTTCTCGCCGTGGCCTGACGCGCGATGCAATGGTGGCCTCGATCTGCGGCTTCGTCGTGGTGTTCATGCTTGGCGCGTCCTATGCGGCCGTACCCTTCTACGACTGGTTCTGTCGCGCCACCGGCTTCAACGGCACCACCCAGGTTGCGACCTCCGCACCGTCGGATGCGCCGCTGATGCGCAAGATTGCCGTGCGGTTCGACGCCAATGTGGGTCCTGGCCTGCCCTGGAAGTTCGAGCCCGAGCAGACCGAGATCGAGGTCCGGATCGGCGAGGTCGTCACCGTTTTCTATTCCGTGACCAACCAGGCGGCGCGCACCACCGCAGGCGTCGCGGCCTACAATGTCGCGCCGTTGACGGTCGGCGCCTATTTCCAGAAGATCAACTGCTTCTGCTTCAACGAACAGACCATGGGCCCGGGCGAGAAGCGCGAAATGCCCGTGGTGTTCTACGTCGATCCGCAACTCGCCAGGGACAGCGAGAACGACGGGCTGAAGACAATCACGCTATCCTACACCTTCTATCCCGTGCGCGATTCCGCGCCAAAGCCGGTGGCTGCCGGCGACGGCGACAAGCGCAAGGGAAACCTGTGATCATGGAATTCCGTACCTCGCGGAATTTCGAGATTTGAAGTTCGAGACGAATACGTGCCGAAGGGGACGGCACACCTAACGGAGAGACCGCAATGGCTACGGCGCACGCGAAGCACCACGACTACCACCTCGTCGATCCGAGCCCGTGGCCGGTCGTCGGCTCGATCTCGGCCTTCATCATGGCCTTCGGCGCGATCGCCTGGATGCACAAGATGTTTTCCGGCGCGCCGATCGTCTTCGGCGTCGGCACCATCGGCGTGCTCTACACCATGGCGAGCTGGTGGGGCGACGTGATCCGCGAAGCCCAGTACAAGGGCGACCACACACGCGTGGTGCAGATCAGCCACCGCTACGGCATGATCCTGTTCATCGCCTCCGAGGTGATGTTTTTCGTTGCGTGGTTCTGGGCCTTCTTCAATTCCGCCCTTTTCCCCGCCGACGCGGTTCAAGCCACCCGAGACGCGGTGTTCGGCTGCGGACCCGGAACGGCGATGGGAGCCTGCAGCGTCCCCGGCACCTGGCCGCCGAAGGGCATCGAGACCTTCGACCCCTGGCACCTGCCGCTGCTCAACACGCTGCTGCTGCTGACCTCCGGCACCACGGTGACCTGGGCGCATCACGCGTTGCTCGAGGGTGACCGCAAGGGCCTCAAATACGGCCTGATCCTCACCGTCCTGCTCGGCGCCGCCTTCACCTGCGTGCAGGCCTATGAGTACGCCCACGCCACCTTCGGCTTCTCCGGCAACATCTACGGCGCAACCTTCTTCATGGCGACCGGCTTCCACGGCTTCCACGTGCTGGTCGGCACCGTGTTCCTGCTGGTCTGCCTGATCCGCGCCTATGCCGGCCACTTCACCCCGACCCAGCACCTCGGCTTCGAGTTCGCCGCCTGGTACTGGCATTTCGTCGACGTGGTGTGGTTGTTCCTGTTCATCTGCATCTACATCTGGTTCCGTGGGGCCGGGCCCGTGGCCGGACACTGATGCAGGCTTGACGTGCTACAAGGGGGCGGTCGGTAAGACCGCCCCTTTTTCGTATCTTTGCGTGCCCCGGATGCTGCTGGTCCACGGCCCATCGATTGGGTCCCGGCGCCGGACCGCGTCCGGGACACGGACACTACCCGTTGCCGAGGCGGGGAAGGAAAGAACCATGGATGATGCCGCACCTACCCTGACTCAAAGCGCGCTGCGCGGCATCGCTTGCCGTTGCCCGCGCTGCGGCAAGGGCAAGCTTTTCGCGGGCTTCCTCGATTTGCGCCCCGGTTGCGAGTCGTGCGGGCTCGACTACGCCTTCATCGATGCCGGCGACGGTCCTGCGATCTTCATCATCATGCTGGCGGGGGCCGTCGTCGTCGCCGCGGCCCTGATCGTCGAGGTCAAGTACCAGCCGCCATTCTGGCTGCATGCGGCGCTGTGGCTGCCGCTTATCGTCGCGACCACGCTGCTGCCCTTGCGATCGATGAAGTCGCTGTTGATCGCGTTGCAGTTTCATCACAAGGCAGCGCCGGGCCGGCTGATCGACCGCGAGCCGAAATGACCGGGGTGATTGCGCGGCGGCGGGCGGTGTCGGGCTTCGCCATCTTCACACTGGTGATGGTGGCGGTCTTCACCGGCCTCGGGATCTGGCAATTGCAGCGCCGGGTCGAGAAGCATGCGCTGATCGCGATCCTGAATGAACGCCTCGCGGTGCCGCCCGGTGCGTTGCCGGCACCATCGCAGTGGAAAGCGTTGACGCCGGCCAAAGACGAATTCCGCCGCGTCAGCTTTATGGCGACCTACGCGCCGCTGCCGGATGCGATGGTCTATAGTGCCGGCTCCGCGGTGCGCGCCGACATCTCCGGTCCCGGCACTTGGGCGTTTCTGCCGACGCGCCTGCAGGGCGGCGAGACCATCGTGGTCAACGCAGGTTTCGTCCAGAATACCATGCAGGACCGAGGCCAGCAGGACCGCGCGGCGGGCCGGCTGGTGACTGGTGATCCAGCGACGCTCACCGGCTATATTCGCTTTCCCGAAAGCGCGGGCAAGCTGACGCCGCCTGAAAATACCGCCAAGCGGCTGTGGTTCACCCGTGATCATCTTGCGATGGCGCACGCGCTAGGCTGGAACGAGGACAGCAAGGGCGTTGCGCCGTTCTATATCGACCTCCAGCAGCCGGTGCCCGAGAGCGGCATTCCAAAGCCCGGGGCACTCACCGTCCGTCTCAAGGACGATCACCTGCAATACGCCATCACCTGGTTTACGCTCGCCTTCGCCGTCATGATCGCGTTCGGCGTGTGGTGGCGCGGGCAGCGCCGCGCGTGACGCAATGGATGAATGATAAGCGAAGGCGCCTCGCGCGGCACGCAGCCCGACGCCAACGAGTGGCGCCGCTGTTGTCGGTCAGGCCCTGAACTAAAAATCCCCTTCGGGCTTCCGGTCATTTCAATTGATCCCGATTTGTGCCATCTCGTCCGCGACGCTTGGTCTGATGGCTCTTGCGGCCGCGATGTCGGCATCGCCACCCGTAGCGTCCCCCTTCAGGCGCTTGGCCGTTCCGCGTCCATAGAGCGAAGACGCCATCTTCCGGTCAATCTGGAGCGCCGCATCAAAGGCGGCTATGGCCTCGTCGGGTGAACCCATCTTGAAATAGGTGAACCCGCGGCTGTCGAGAATGGAAGCAGTGTTGGGACGTATTCGCAACGCTTCGTTGCAATAGGCCAGGGCCTTGTCGAAAGCTCCTGCGATTGCGAGCACGTAACATCGGTTGCTCAGTGCGGCAATATCCCTGGGGTCGAGCTTGAGCGCCTGATCAATGTCCTGCAGGGCATGATCGTAGTCGCCCTTTCTGCTGTGGGCGCGGTTCCGCCAAATAAAGGCGTCGATGGTCCCCGGGGCTGGGCTGAGTTCAATTGCCCGACTGTAGTCGGCGATAGCGCGGCTGCGATCACCCTTCAGGTCGTAGGCTGTGCCTCGTGCGTAAAAGCCGGCATAGCAAAGGGGATCCATCTTGACCGCCTGGCTGATGTCTTCGATTGCACTTTCATATTCGCGTTTGGCGATGTATGCGCCCCCACGGACGACATAAGCGGCCGAGTTGCCCGGAAGCAGCTTGATTGCTTCGGTGGTATCCTCAATGGCCCGTTCGTATTCGTTGGTGGCAGCATGAGCTTGCCCCCGGGCGAAGAAGGCCATGGAAGATGCTGGATTGAGTCTCGTTGCCTGATGGAAGTCATCCAGGGCGCGACCGAACTCGCGCGCCCTCGATCGAGCCTGCCCCCGGGCATAGTAGTAGAGCGCATTATCTGGATTGAGGTCGATGGCGCGGTCGTATTGCTCGATTGCGCGTTCAAGGTTGCCCGTGCTCATGTGGACATTAGCTGCTCTGACGAAGGTCGCACCTTTGTTCATCTCGGCTTTGCGAGTCTTCGGATCGTGCCCCTCGAACGCTATGAGCCCTGCGGTCGGGCGGCAGGCCGAGACGACCACTTGCGGTGATGCCAAACCCTCGGCCCGAGCCATGTCCACAACCGCGAAGGCGAACGTCGGCCAAATCAACATCGCGCATGCCAGGCCTCTGTGCCGCAGCGGGAAATGTCCAGTGGTCGCGTCGAAGGCTACGCGGCCGCTCTGCCGCCTTGGATTCACGATCGCCCCCCAAAGATTCCATAACGACAGAGTAGCCGTTCTGAAGTCGCACTCAATCACAAAGTGTGATCTGCAGCGAGCACCCAGAGTCCGAGAGCGGCACTCCAGGGCCCGGGACACTCCCGTCAATCTCAAGGTCGATCACCTGCAATACTCCATCACCTGGTTTACGCTCACCTTTGCGGTCATGATCGCGCTTGGCGTGTGGTGGCGCGGGCAGCGCCGCGCCTAGGTTGTTGCGGTGGCCGTAGTTTCCCGGACCGCACACAGGAACCTTTTTCGGCTAGAGTCGTTTCCGCGTTCGACGACGAAATTGTGACTGCAGGCAGTTCAGTCTCCGTTCACGATGATCACGATACGCCGCCACGCGCCCCGAGAGCCTGGACG
>DAIMKE010000332.1:0-6592 GCA_036721875.1 Bradyrhizobium sp.
CGCTTGTGCGCCTGCTGCATGCGCTGGATCACCTGCTCGCGCGTGGTGCCGCGCGGGAATTTGTAGGTCTCCGGCAGCAGCGTGCCTTCGCGCGGCAATTCCCGCACCGAGCCGGAGAAGATGTCGTTGTCGATCAGCCGTGCCACGATCTGTTCGGAGGTCAGGCCTTCGGGAATGGTGACGGAGTGCTGCACCACCTTGCCTTCGACGATGGTGGCGATGACGTCGCGCAGGCTGGCGTTTTTCTGGAACGAGTACTCGCCGGGCTTGAGATCGGAACTCGCCTTCAGCGCAAACACGCCGCCGATGAAGGCCCAGGGGTTCACGTTGATGACGCCCTCGCGCAAAAGCACGTCGGCGATGTCGCGCTTGCCGGCGCGCGAGGGAAGGTTGACGAGCTTGTCTTCCTGCAGCGGCCCCGGCGTTTCCAGCATTTGCCGGCCGTAATAATAAGTGGTCCCGGCCGCGATCATCAGGATGATCAGGATGGTGAAGATGGCATTGCCGACCACCACGAAGGGATTGCGGGCACGCTCGGACCGCCTCGGCGGCGGCGGCACCTGCTCGGGCTCCAACGCCGCGCGCGGGCTCCGTGGTGAAATGGGCGGCCTCTCACTCATCGATGCAACCTGAATCCTGTCGGTTCAATCGTGGCCCGGCAATCCCAGCCAACAGCATACGCCCAGATATAGAAATCGTCGCCGAATACGGCGAAACGGTGGAGTCGTCCCGAACACTTGCTAGTCGGTCACACGCCGAACGATCACGGAGGCATTGGTACCTCCAAAACCAAACGAATTCGACAGCGCAACATTGATCTCGCGTTTGCGCGCCGTCTGCGGCACCAGATCGATCGCGGTTTCCACCGACGGATTTTCCAGATTGATCGTCGGAGGAACGATGTTATCGCGAATCGCAAGGATACTAAAGATCGCCTCGATCGCGCCAGCGGCACCCAGCAGGTGGCCGGTCGACGATTTGGTCGACGACATCGATACCTTCGAGGTGTCGTTGCCGAGCAGGCGCTCGACCGCACCGAGTTCGATCTCGTCGCCGATCTGCGTCGAGGTTCCGTGCGCGTTGATGTAGTCGAGATCGGAAGGCGAGATTCCCGCGCGCTTCAGCGCGGCGGTCATGCTGCGGAAGCCACCATCGCCATCCGGCGCCGGCGAGGTGATGTGATAGGCGTCGCCCGACAAGCCGTAGCCTACGACTTCGGCATAGATCTTCGCGCCGCGCTTTTTCGCATGCTCGTATTCCTCAAGCACGACGACGCCGGCGCCCTCGCCCATGACGAAGCCGTCGCGATCCCTGTCATAGGGGCGCGATGCCTTCTCCGGCGTCTCGTTGAAGCCGGTCGAAAGCGCGCGTGCAGCGCAAAACCCTGCCATCGCCAGCCGGCAAATCGGCGACTCCGTTCCACCCGCCACCATCACGTCGGCGTCGCCGAGCATGATCAGCCGGGAGGCGTCACCGATCGCATGCGCGCCGGTCGAGCACGCGGTCACGACAGAATGGTTGGGGCCCTTGAGGCCATGCTCGATCGAGACATAGCCGGAAGCGAGATTGATCAAGCGCCCCGGAATGAAGAAGGGCGATACCTTGCGCGGCCCGCGCTCCTTCAAGAGGAGCGCGGTATCGGCAATGCCGGACAGGCCGCCGATCCCGGAGCCGATCAGGGTGCCGGTCGCGCATTTTTCTTCTTCGGTGGAAGGATGCCAGTTGGCGTCGTCGAGCGCCTGGCGCGCCGCGGCCATCGCGAAGATGATGAAGTCGTCGACCTTGCGCTGGTCCTTCGGCTCCATCCACTGGTCGGGATTGAAGGTGCCGTCGCTGCCGTCGCCGCGCGGAATCACGCAAGCGATCTGGCTGGAGAGGTCGGCGACTTCGAAAGTACCGATCTTCCGCGCGCCGCTCCGACCGTCAAGGATACGCTTCCACGTTGTGTCAACGCCGCAGCCGAGCGGCGTAACCATGCCCAGCCCCGTGACGACAACCCGTCTCATGTCAAAAACTCCAACCCGAGACTTGCGGCCCAAAACAAGAAACCGGGGGACCGTTCGGCAACGGCCCGTCCGGTTCTGTCTCTACCCGCCCGGGACGTCAGCTTTTCGCGTTCTTCTCGAGAAACTTCGTCGCATCGCCGACGGTCAGAATCGTCTCAGCGGCATCGTCGGGAATTTCGCAACCGAACTCTTCTTCAAATGCCATCACAAGCTCGACGGTGTCGAGGCTGTCGGCGCCGAGGTCGTCGATGAAACTTGCGTTGTCGACAACCTTTTCGGGTTCAACACCGAGGTGCTCGACCACAATCTTCTTAACCCGCTCGCCAATCTCACTCATCGTTTAACCTCGTACTTTGTTCCGTTGGACCCGACCCCAAGACGCTATAGAGACGCTACGAGCTATCGTGGTCGTTAAACTTCCTTCGCTGTCGCGCATAGTCTTGATTCGGCCGGTGGTAGCCGACAAAGCCCGGCGAACGGCAGGCGTCGCCACGCCAATATACAGGGTTTCAAATTCCTGCAATGGCCTTGTTAGCCCATCCGTCGGGGGTTCGGTTATCATACTTCCCCAGCCTTGACTATAAGGCTCCTCCCCCGCTCGAAACGGCCTTTGGCCGCATCGACCGGGGGCCGCAAATGGCTCAAATCATGGCCATTCCGCCGTTGACGTGGATCGTCTGGCCGGTGACGTAGGCGGCCTCGTTGGAGGCGAGATAGACTGCCGCGGCAGCGATGTCCTCAGGCGTCCCCAGCCGCGCCGCAGGGACCTTTGCCAGGATGGCCTCGCGCTGCTTGTCGTTCAGCGCGTCCGTCATCGGCGTCTTGATGAACCCTGGTGCGATGCAATTGGCGGTCACGTTACGCTTGGCATATTCCGCCCCGAGCGTCTTGATCAGGCCGATGATTCCAGCCTTCGACGCCGTATAATTAGCCTGGCCGGGATTACCGGTCACGCCGACGATCGAGGTGATCGCGATGATCCGGCCGAAGCGCTTGCGCATCATGAGCTTGGTGGCGGCGCGGGCGAGACGGAAGGTCGCGGTCAGGTTGACCTTGATCACGTCGTCCCAGTCCGCATCACGCAACTGCACAAACAGGTTGTCACGCGTAATGCCGGCGTTGGCGATCAGGATATCGACCTGCCCCATCGCGGCCTCCGCCGCGGGCACCAGCGCCTCGACTTCCGCGCTGTCCGAGAGGTTGCACGGCAGCACGTGAACGCGTTCGCCAAGCTTGCCGGCGAAGGCATCCAGCACCTCGCGGCGCGTGCCGGAAATGGCCACTGTCGCGCCTTGTGCATGCAACGCCTGCGCGATCGCGCCGCCAATACCGCCGGTCGCGCCGGTTACCAGCGCCGTCCTGCCCGTCAAATCGAACATCAATGTCTCCTTCCCGGAGCTTTAAGCCGAAGCTGCCAATGCGTCCTTGGCGGCAGCGATATCGTTGGGGCCCCCGACCGATACGCCGACCGCGCCGTCGGCGATGCGCTTGACCAGCCCGCTCAGCACCTTGCCGGCGCCGATCTCGAAGAATCGCGTGACGCCATGGGCCGCCATGTAAGCCACCGATTCGCGCCAGCGCACGGTGCCCGTGACCTGCTCGATCAGGCGGCGGCGGATCTCGTCAGGGTCGGTGATCGGCGCCGCCAGGACGTTCGAAACCAGCGGCGAGGCCGGAGGCTTGATCGTCACCCCGGCCAGCGCCTCTGCCATCGCGTCAGCGGCGGGTTGCATCAGCTTGCAATGGAACGGCGCGGACACTGGCAACAGCATCGCACGCTTGGCGCCTTTGGTTTTGGCGATTTCGAGCGCACGTTCGACGGCGGCCTTGTCGCCGGAAACGACCACCTGCCCCGCCGCCATTGTCATTGGCGGCCTGGCAGACTGACCTTGCGCGGCTTCGCTGGCAACCGCCATCGCGGCCTCATAATCGAGCCCGAGGAGAGCAGCCATTGCACCGGCGCCAACCGGGACGGCCTTTTGCATCGCAAGGCCGCGGGTACGCAGCAGGCGCGCGGTATCGCTGACGCTGAGGCTGCCGGCGGCGGCAAGCGCCGAGTATTCGCCGAGCGAATGGCCGGCGACAAACGCCGCATCCCGCCCCACGGAAAAGCCCGCCTCGGTCTCCAGCACGCGCAGCGTCGCAATCGAGACGGCCATCAGCGCCGGCTGGGCATTTTCGGTAAGTTGAAGCGTCTCGGCCGGGCCATCCCAGATGATGGCCGTAAGCTTCTCGCCGAGCGCCGAATCGACCTCGTCGAATACCGCCCGCGCGGCCGGAAAGGCCTCCGCCAGGGCTTTGCCCATACCGACCGCCTGGGAACCCTGGCCCGGAAACGTGAATGCAGCCGTCATCGGCGCTCCCTCATGAGAATGGGGCCGTAAGACACTGACCGAGGCCGGGATGTCAAGCCGCGCTGCAGAATAGCCAGATCCGGTTCGGGATCCGTTCGGGCCTAGAAGCCGCCGGCCGTCTGATCGTCACCCACCTCGGCGCCGGCCCGCGCGCGGCGGACGCTGCTGACCAGTTTGCCCGGCCGATCCTCGTGGTCCGGCTTGGCGGTGGCGAGCCGCAGCACCGTGGCGTAGTTCGGCTGCACCTCCATGCGCTGCGCGTACCGGCTCTCGGAGAGGATGCGATGCACGCGCGGAAGGTTGTAGCAGGGCACGTAGAACAGCAGATGATGTTCGAGGTGATAGTTGACGTAGTACGGCGCGATGAACAGCCGCTCCAGGAAGTTCGCGCGCGTGGTGCGGGTATTGCGCAACGGGTCGCTCGAATCCGGCACGACAGCGTGTTCGGCGATGTTGCGAATGCGGGTGATGACCATCTGCCAGGTGAGCAGCGGCAACAGCCACAGCAGCGGATAGGCCCACCACACACCAGCGGCAGCGAGGCCGGCGAACAGCAGCGCGTTGACCGCAAACTGCGGACCGAGCTTTTCCCGGACATGCGCGGCCCGCCGCGCGAGCGGCCACTCCTTCGGGCCGAGCGCATTCAACAACTGCGCCTTGCGCTGCTGGTAGCCGGTCTGCCCGGTGATGTCGCGGATGAACTTGCGGCGATAGCTCACCCCCGTGATCGGAAACGGCGCCGACAGCACCAGGTCGGGATCGTCTTCCTGCTGCGTGCGCGCGTGATGCTGCAGGTGATATCGGCGATAGGCGCGGGTCTCGGCAAAGATCGGATAGGCGCAGAACCATTGGCTCAGCGCGAGATTGACCTTCTCGTCGGCCGACAGACATCCATGCGCGCCGTCATGCATCAGGATCGCGAGCCCGAGTTGACGCGAGCCGATGATGCCTACCGCCAGCAGAAAGGTCAGCGGGTTGGGCCACCACGCCACCAGCGCGATCGCCCCCAATATCAGCGCCCACGCATGCGCGATCAGGGCGACACCCTTCCACGTCACGCGCTGGCGTACCGCGATCAACTGATCTTCGTTCAGGAAGTCGCGGGCACGCATGCGGAGTGCGGTCATGACGAATTCTTCCCGTCGGATTGATCTGAAACGGAAGCGTCGCGGTCGCCAACGAGACGCAGTCGGGCGCTGTCGGCGGCGCTCGTTGTCATCGCCTGATCGCCCAGCACCCGCAGCATCTCGTTGCACATGTCTTCGGCCGATCGGCCCATGGCATGGCCTTCGACCATCACGCCGACCGAGACCGCCCAAAAACGCCGCGAACTCACATCGGGATCGCGCAAGCTTTTCCATCCGTGCCGTTCGATCTGGCCGGCATAGGCGCGCATCCCCTCGCCGTGCAGCCGCTCGATGGTGCGTTCCACCAGGGGCGCAAGGTCCTGGCGGCGCCGCGTCAACGTGAGCGCCTCGGTGAAGAAGGCGACCGAATCCGTTGCCGTGACCGTCTCGACCAAAGCACGGGTGTATTCCCTCGGTGTCCGCGCCCGCAGAGCGGCCTGTTCGGCCGCGCGTGCGACGTACAGCATGTCGCGGCAGGCGGCCTCGACGAACAGCGCTTCCTTGGTGCGGAAGTAATAGGTGATCTGGCTTGGAAATGCGTCCGCAGCCGCCGCGATCTCCGAGATCGAGGTGCCGGCAAGGCCGTGTTCCTTGAAAAGCCCGCTGGCGACGTCAAGCAGGCGCGACCGCATCTGGCGCCCGGCAGAGCGGGTCGCCCGGACGGCATGCTTGGGATCACCGCTCGCTCTTTTTGGGGCTGCAAGGTCGGACTTGGGGGCCATTTTCCCTCTCGCCATTTATTTGTATGCCATACAAACAAATAAATCAAGGAGGGTTATTTTGGGACCTCCCAAGCCTTGCCAGCGGGCTCAAAATCCTTATAACCCGCGCATCCGTGGATCCCGGCCGGGAGCTGAACGGACGGTCTCAGCAAACTCTCCTTATCTGGCGATTTTGATGTGGCAGGGCCAGTCGGCCCGTCGTCCCGTGCTTCCGCCTTCTGAGCATTGTCGAGTCCTTTCCGAAGGTCTCGAAGGGCTTGCCGCCGGGAACCGCGCCAACATTAGGAAAGGACACCCATGCCTCTTTACGAGCATGTTTTTCTCGCGCGTCAGGATGCGAGCTCCCAGCAGGTCGAAGAGCTGACCACCCAGATGACGGGTAT
>DAIMKE010000333.1:0-6591 GCA_036721875.1 Bradyrhizobium sp.
CAGACAAGGCCGCGGCGGCGCCCGAAGCCGCTCCGCGTCTGCTGGTGTCGCTCGTCGGACGTTTCGGCTTGAAGTTCAACGGCCGGCCGATCGAATTGCGAACCCGCAAGGCCGCCGCCGTGCTTGGATACCTCGCACTGTCGGAGATGAAGCGGGAGAGCCGGGAACGGCTGGTCGGCCTGCTATGGAGCCGTTCGGACGAGGAAAAGGCGCGCGCCTCGTTGCGCCAGGTTGTTCGCGAACTGCGTTCGGTGCTGGAGGAGGCGGGATTTGGCGGTTTCGTCGCCGAGCGACTGCTGGTCGGTGTCGATACCGGACAAATCGAAGTCGATATCGAGAGCGTGCTTCGACTGGCCGAAGGCGGACGTGTCCATCCGCTGCTGCTCGATGTCCAGCAACTGGACGAACGGCTGTTCGAGGGACTGGACGATCTCGATCCGTCGTTCCGCGTCTGGGTGCTGGCCAAGCGTCAAACCATCCATGAACGACTGATGCGGAGCCTCGACGCAGGTTTGAACGCTGCACAGGTCGCCATCGACGTCAGAAAGAAGATTGCTACCGCGATCGTCAATCTCGATCCGACCCATGAACACGCCTGCCGCTATTTGATGCAGGCGCATGCCGAGGACGGGGATACTGCCGGCGCGCTGCGCATCTACAAGGCGCTGTGGGATCTGCTGGATCGCGATTACGGCATGGAGCCGTCGCCCCAGACCGAAGAACTCGTCGCCAAGATCAAGCTCGGCGTTTTCGATCAAGCCTCCGATGATCTCGATTTCTCCGCAGCGAACGACGAGTTTTCCATCCGGACGGTGAAGGGCGCGGTTCTCCAGCCCTTTGTTCCGATGATGCCCGCGCCCAATGCGCTGGCCAAGACGCGCCTGGTGCTTCGGCCCTTTGCGATGCACGGCGTCGACGAAGATCACAGCCATCTGGTGCAGGGGTTCTCGCAGCATCTTGCCGCCTGTCTGGTGCGTTTCCGGGAATGGAGCGTCGTCGATCGCCCTCCGGCCGCGCTTGTGCTTCCGGCGCCGGAGGCGGCACCGCAGTATTGTATCGAGACTACCGCCTACCAGGCCGGTGGCGAGATCAACATCGTGATGGTGCTGCGGGACGATACGACGGGAATCTACGTCTGGAGCGAGAGCTTCCGGCTGGGACTGGGCAACTGGTTCGAAACCCAGCAGCGCATCATCCGCCGGATTGCGACTTCGCTGAACGTGCAGCTCTCCACCGAGCGGCTGATGCGGCTTGCAGGCGAACCCGACGTCTCGCTCGATCTGCATGACCGCTGGCTGCGCGGCCAGAACCTGATGACGAAGTTCGACCCGGAGAGCTGGCGGCGGGCCGTGTCCATCTTCCGCGACGCGATCCGCGAAAATCCGGGCTTCTCATCGTGCTACAGCAGCCTGGTGCAGATGAACAACATCGAGCATTTCGTGCATCCCGGCCTGTTTCGCGATCTCGGCAAGGCAAAGGCGACGCTCGAGCTGGCAAAGACGGCGGTTCAACTCGATCCGGTCGATTCCAGAGCGCACCTCTGCTGCGGCTGGTCCTATGTGATGGCAGGCCGTGAGGCCGAAGCGGCGCCGCACATGGAACTTGCCTGCGAACTCAATGACAACGATCCGTGGACATTGCTGTCCAGCGCCCATTATGACGCTTTCTGCGGATCGATCGGACAGGCGCGGCTGCGAGCCGACCAGTCGCTCACGCTATCGCCGGCTCCCTCTTATCTCGAGTGGAGTTATCACAGCATCATCCGCTTTCTGTGCGGCGACTACGAAGGCGCGCTCGAGGCTTATGATCACGCGCACGGCGTCGTGCCGATCTTGCCGGCATGGCGGGCCGCGACGCTTTACTATCTCGGCGAAACGAAGATGGCACGCGAAGAGGCCGATCGCTTCGCAAACGGCCTGCGCTCGTTCTGGGTCGGACAATCACCCCCGACCGACGAGGCCGTGGCACGGTGGGTCCTGCAAGCCCATCCGATCACTGTTCCCGAGCGATGGGACGCCCTCCGCCACGGCTTGCGCGGCGCAGGGCTTCCGGTCGTAGGTATCGTCCAGCTATCCGCGTAAGCCGGATTCGTCAGGCGCAGAGGCTGAGCGTGTAGTCGCCGATGCGTTCGGCATGCACCTTGAACTTTTCACTCTCCGGGATCACCGGATCGACGCCGTTGAACAGACGCTTGTAGAACGGCGGAAGCGGATAGGTCGATCCGGGCTGATTGAGGAGCGCTTCGGAATCCTCGATCATCACCTTCGGCGGCAATTTCACCGTGATCGTATCCTGCTCCTGGGCCACGAACTTGATGTGCTTGAATCGATCCGGCACGGTGGCGAACACCTGGGCCTTGGCGAGTTGCTCCTTGAACTCGTCCACCGTCTCGGGAATCGGATACGCATTGTCGTCTTCGAGGTAGTTCGTGCCGGTCGCCCATGTCTTCACCAGCTTGCCCCAACGCTCATGGTTGGTCACCTGTAGCCTTTCGATGCGCTGCATGGTCTTGCTCCTCCGGGTAAGGTGAGACGGACAATTCCGCTCACAGAAATGCGGGCACGGCTTGCCGCAGCTCGGCAATTTCGGTGGTGAACTCCACCAGCTGCGCCATGCTCGAGATGCCGGCAATGTCATGAAGTACGTTTGCCGGATAGAATTCATGGGAGATCGCGGCCAGTTGCTCGGCAAGTGAGTTGCCACAGGCAGAGCGCGGGTGGCCGGCGAGTGCGCCGAAAATCACTTCCGATACCAGGATCGAGCCGAGCGGTCCGAGGCACAGGCCCTCGTTAGACGGCTGGTGCATCGCCTCGAACAGAACGAAGAACGGCAGCGGCGGGTCGTTCGAGAGGGTTTCAATTTCTTCCGCCGCGAGTGAGCCATAGGCCGGCGCGGCGGTCAGCCATGCGCGAAGCTGTTCGGCGCGATAGGCGCGGTCGGCCAGCAGGCGCGAGCCCGCGATGAAATGCGGTCTGCGGTTGCCGATCTCGGCGATTAGCGCGTCCACCGACCACATGCCGGCGAGCCCCGCGCCGAGCAGGTCGCGATAGAGCAGACCGACGCGCTGGGTTTCGTCGAACGCCGGAAAGATCTGCTCGTTGCCCAGGCCGTCGCTGAGATACGGACCGATGCGGCGGCTGTAATTCGGCTTCGATCCGTTGATCTCGAAGAAGCGCGACCATTGCACCATCCACGTCTCGTCGAGCGGCATGTTGACGGGGTCGTTCGCCGAGCTCTTTTCGAGGGTGTTGTTGAGGTCATGGAGCGACAGGTCGTTGATGCGGTATTCATGCCGGACCATGGCGTGACCGAAGCGGAACGCACCGTGCGAGAATTCGAGGGGAATTTCCCAGTCGCCTTTCGAAAAGCGCTCCGCGGATTCGGGACGATCGATGAAGTGTGGAGCGGGCCCGGAATACGCCGAGTAGATCGACGGATGGATCACGCGGCGCATCAGGTCGTTGCGGATGACATTGTGATAGATCGCCGTCAGCGCGCCGCGGGCGCACAGGAAGCGCTTGTAGGCGGCGCCGAACTGACCGTTCGGCCCGATGTTGTCTTCCTGGCGGCGGATGACGTCGATCAGGGCGTTATGCAGCAGCGCGAACAGGGCCGTCAGTTGCGACATCACGGCGTGATCGTCGTTGCGCGGATCGGCCACCAGCGCCTCGGTGAGAGCGACGCGAACGCCTGCGACGCTGCGATCGATGCCGGTCACGTTCTCCGCCCGGGTCCGCGCGATGTCGCGAAACGGGCAACCGGTCCTGGGCTCGTTCTCCTTCCAGCGCATCCGCCCCAACCGCAGCTTGGTGCGCCGGTCGTCGTTTGGCGCGTCGAGCGCGTAGATGTGCGGCGAGCCGACGGGGCCGCTACCGAACAGCGTTTCCAGCCGAAGCGGCGTGCGGCGCGCATTGGCTGTCCCGCCGCCGAGGCCTCCCGCGACCGAAAGCGGGATCGCCGAATGAACCAGATCATGCGCGACGAACTGCAGCAGATAGGTGTAGCCCGAGGGGATGAGAGGATTTTCCCAATACTCCGCCGCGCGACCCGTATGTGACGGCCACTTGATCTGCTCGTCCATCCGCCGTGACAGGCCATGCATCAGCCGTCGCAGTTGCGGCAATACCTCGGGCGAACTCAGCGGATCGACGCCGAAGGCGCGAAATCGCTGCGACGGATTGGGAGTGCCGAGGAAGTGGCGAAAGCCGGGGGCTGTGGCTGCTTGGGCGAAGTCGTGCGTACGGCTCTCTGAAGTTCGGAGAGTTGCGGCTTCAGCGACGTTCTGCACAGCCATTGACACCATCCCGCCCATGAGCTCCGGCGGCGAGAGTGCGAAAAAAGTCGTGAAATTATCATGAGTTAATTCATTAGAAGCTGTGGACATCTGTGGACATCTTGATCACGCCACGTTTGCCACAAATGGAGCGCAGCGTTGCCACAGTCATCGTTCGCGGCCCTGCGCACCCAAACGGGCGGGCTGGGCGGCCTGCTCGTCTGGAAACCGCGCCACTGTGACGGCGTTGCCTTGCCCTTGCGTTCCCGATAGCGATGGCAGCCAGGACTTTTCCAGTTGAGGCATGCTTCCTTCATGGCTGATTTCCACGGCGTCTTTCCCTATCTGGTGTCACCGGTCGATGGTTCAGGCGAGATCCGCACCGAAGTGCTGGGCCGGCTGTGCGATGATCTCATCAAGGCCGGCGTGCATGGGCTGACGCCGCTCGGGTCGACCGGCGAATTCGCCTATCTCAACCAGGCGCAGCGCGCGGCTGTCGTACGAACGACGATCGAGGCCGCAGGTGGCCGCGTGCCGGTGATTGCCGGCGTTGCGTCGACCTCGACGGCGGACGCGGTGGCGCAGGCGAAGGCGCATCAGAAGCTCGGTGCCGACGGCATCCTTGCGATTATGGAGGCCTATTTCCCGATCGCCGATGCGCAGGTCGAATCCTATTTCCGCGCCATCGCCGATGCGGTCGATATTCCCGTCGTGATCTACACCAATCCGCAATTCCAGCGATCCGACCTTACGCTCGACGTCATCGCGCGGCTCGCGGCCCATCCGCGCATCGGCTACATCAAGGACGCCTCCACCAACACCGGACGGCTGCTGTCGATCATGAATCGCTGCGGCGACGATCTCCGGGTGTTCTCTGCATCGGCCCATATCCCGGCGGCGGTGATGCTGATCGGCGGCCTGGGGTGGATGGCAGGACCCGCCTGCATCATTCCGCGGCAAAGCGTCGAGCTCTACAATCTCTGCAAGGCGTCGCGCTGGGATGAGGCGATGAAGTTGCAGCGCAGGCTGTGGCGCATCAACGAGGCGTTTGCGCGTTTCAATCTCGCCGCCTGCATCAAGGCTGGTCTCGACATCCAGGGCTATGCGGTCGGCGATCCCGTCCCGCCGCAGGCGGCGCTGACGGCCGACCAGCGCAAGGTGGTCGAGGCGGCGCTGCGCGATCTCGGATAGCCGCCGCCAGCTGCCTGGCTTGCGCGACAGTTCGCGCTACCTAGATCATGCCGGGGTGGTTGCTTGTTGCGCCGACAAGTAGCTGTAAACAACCGGAAACCCTGGGCCGGCCGGCGCGTTTGGCTGGTCCCGCATCAATCGTCCACAGTGCAGTCGCATTGCATGGTGAGAGACCGATGAACCGCCGCTTCGCACTTTTCGCAGTCATTGTCGCGGCCGTGCTGGTGACATTGACCCTATCCAATATTCGCTACAGCCCCTGGACCAATACGGTCGCACGGACGGTGGATCAGCGCGGTCCGCTGTCCGATGCGGAGCGCGCCAACATCGAGCTGTTCGAGCGCGTATCGCCGTCGGTCGTGCAGGTTGCGGCGCGGTCCGCCGGCGCCAATGTGCTGGAAGAGGACGAGGAGCAGGGCGCGGGAGGGTCGTCAGGTACCGGCTTCGTCTGGGACAACAACGGCCATGTCGTCACCAACAATCACGTCGTACAGAACGGCAACGAAGTTGCGGTTCGCTTTGCCTCGGGCGAGGTGGCGCAGGCCGAGGTGATCGGCGTGGCGCCGAACTATGACCTCGCCGTGTTGCGGATCAAGAATGCCCGTCAATTGCCGCCACCGGTGGCACTGGGCAGTTCGAGCGACCTCAAGGTCGGCCAATTGGCGTTCGCGATCGGCAATCCGTTCGGCCTCGATCAATCGCTGACCAGCGGCATCATCAGCGCGCTCAAGAGGCGGCTGCCGACCAGCAGCGGCCGCGAGATCGCCAACGTGATCCAGACCGATACGGCGATCAATCCGGGTAATTCGGGCGGGCCGCTTTTGGATTCTGCGGGTCGGCTGATCGGTGTCAACACGGCCATCATCTCGCCGTCGGGCTCCAGCGCCGGCATCGGCTTTGCCGTCCCTGCCGATATCGTCAATCGCGTGGTCCCTGAACTGATCAGGAACGGCCGGGTGCCGACGCCAGGTATCGGCATTGTCGCGGCCAGCGAGGCCGTTGCCACGCGGCTGGGTATCGAAGGGGTGATCGTCGTGCGGACCGCGCCCGGAGGTCCGGCCGAGCGTGCCGGCATCCGCGGCGTCAATATGAACTCCGGCGCGATCGGCGACGTGATCGTCCAGGCC
>DAIMKE010000334.1:0-6591 GCA_036721875.1 Bradyrhizobium sp.
GCTGATCGCGAGTTCCGGCGTGCCGTACACGATCCTGCGGCCGGGCTTCGTGGTGGCGCTTGCAGCCTATGGCGGCAGCGCAATGGTGCGCTCGCTCGCGGCGCTTCCGCTCGAACTGCCGGCCGAGGAACGGGCGACGCCATTCCAGCCGGTCGCGATGGAGGATATTGCCGCGACCATCGCCTGGCTTGCCGAGCGAGATCCGTCCGAGGCGAACGGCGTGACCTGGGACCTGATGCAGGAGGAGCCGGTCACGCTCGGCGGCGTGATCGATCAATTCCGCCGCGCGTTCGGCACCGGCGAATGGCCGCGCGTCGCGATGCCGGCATTGCTGCTCGACCTCGGCGCGAAGCTCGGCGATCTCGCGAGCCTGCTCGGCTGGATGCCGCCGATGCGAACTACCGCGATCGCGGAACTGCGTCGCGGCGTCAGCGGCAACCCCACGCGCTGGATGACGGCCACCGGCATCGTGCCGAAGACCATCGCGCAGATGGCCGGACAACGCCCGGCGACCATTCAGGACAAGTGGTTTGCTCGCTTGTACCCGATCAAGGCCCTGATCATAGCCAGCCTGGCGCTGTTCTGGTTGGTGCCGGGCTTTATTGCGCTCGTGATTTCCTATGACGCGGCGGCGGAAATCCTGAGCAGCCACGGCTTTCCGCCGTCGCTGGTCGCGCCCATCACCATTGGCACCAGCCTGATGGACATGAGCATCGGCGTGCTGATCGCATTCCGGCGCACCGCGGCGCTTGGACTGGTCGCAGGGATCGTGGCATCGTTCGGCTATCTGGTCGGTGCGGCGATCCTGACGCCGGATCTCTGGATCGAGCCGCTGGGCGCGCTGGTGAAGACCTGTCCCGCGATCGTGCTGATGCTGGTGGCGCTGCTGACGTTGGACAACAGATAGCGTTTTCAAGCGAAAGCCCTGCCCCGGACTTGATCCGGGGTGGGAACCGGTTCGCGTCAAGAAAAACGCGTCAAGAAAAGCCTTTCATGACCGAGTGGCCCGACGACGACGTGATCCTCTACGACGGGGTCTGCATCTTCTGTTCGCGCTGGGTCCGCTTCGTCGCGACGCGCGATCAAGCGTCGCGGTTTCGTTTCACCGCAATCCAGTCACCTTATGGAGCGCGGCTGGCGCAGGCTTTCGGGATCGATCCGGATGATCCCGACACCAATGCGGTCGTCCACGGCGGCATCGCTTACTTCAAATCCGACGGCGCCCTGACGGTGCTGTCGCGTCTGCCGCGATGGCGCTGGACGCGCGCGTTTTTCGCGGTGCCGAAGCCGCTGCGCGATGCCGTCTACAATCTTGTGGCGCGTAACCGCTACAGGATTTTCGGAAAATTTGATGCGTGTTTTGTCCCAGATGCGGACATGCGCGCGAGAGTGCTGGAATAACCTCACTGCCAACGGTTGTAGTTCGAACAGGCCAAGGTAGATGCGGCCCAATTGAACTACCTCAGGTAATCAGGCTAGGATTGCCGCCGGCTGCTGGCTGACCCTATCCTGCTCCGGGCAGCATCTTGCTCCGACTTGCCTGACACAAAAACAAGCGAGGGTGAAAAGCGTTGGAGGAGTTGGGAAAAGATGATGCCGTCGGGCCGTCAGGCCCGGATCAACCGAGACCCGAAACCAATAAACGCAGATCCTGGCAGGCTGCGCCCGATCTCGCGATTTCCGCGCCGGAAATCCCGATCGTTCCGGGGCAGCAAGGCTCCGTGCTTCGCCGCGACCAGAAGCGGATCGACGAGGGGCAGAGCGCGGCCGGGTACGAGCGCGCGGCAGACCGCGTAGCAGCCGCCTACTCGGCATTCGAACTTCCGTGGCAGGACCGGCTGCTGGAATGTCTCCTCAAGATGAAGCCGGCGGCATTCGAGCGGCTGTGTCAGCGTATCCTGAGGGAATCCGGGTTCATCAAGGTCGAGGTCACCGGACGAAGCGGCGACGGCGGGATCGACGGCATCGGCGTGCTTCGCCTGAATCTCCTGTCGTTCCACGTCTTCTTTCAATGCAAGCGGTGGAAAGGTTCGGTCGGCGCCTCGGTGATCCGGGATTTCCGCGGAGCGATGGTCGGCAGGGCAGACAAGGGGCTGGTCATGACGACAGGCACGTTCTCCACCGACGCGCGGAGGGAAGCCACCCGCGACGGCGCGCCCGCGATCGATCTGGTCGACGGCGAAACCCTGTGCGAACTATTGAAGGGCCTGAAGATCGGCGTCTCGATCCGCAAGGTCGAGCACGTGCTGGTGGAGCAGAACGTGTTCCTGGAGTTTTAGGATGGGGATGATTTGGATTTGATCCCGTGAGTAGCCAGTAGTCGCTGCGTGCGAGGGCTAATTGCTGGCGCGCGAAGCCAGCACT
This sequence comes from Bradyrhizobium sp., assembly GCA_036721875.1. Lineage (GTDB taxonomy): Bacteria > Pseudomonadota > Alphaproteobacteria > Rhizobiales > Xanthobacteraceae > Bradyrhizobium. The sequence continues at coordinate 2,365 of DAIMKE010000334.1, forward strand.
TCCGCCGCCGCGCGCTCCCCGCTATCCCGCGCCCCATGCGCCGTCGAGAAGAACTCCGGCGAGGTCGCTTCACCCGCAAAGAACAATCTCCCGTCGACCGGTTCGGCCAGCACTTCGCGCTTGTCGGCATGGCCGGGCAGCGCGTGCGAGTAGGAGCCTTGAGCAAAGGGGTCGTGGGCCCAGCGCGACTCGGCGAGCGGCTTCAGCTTGCGGCGAAAATCGCTGCCGAGGATCGAGACGATCTCGTCGATGCTTTCCGCAGCCAGCGCGCCGGGGCCGGTGTCCTCCAGCGATTGCGCGAAACGGCCGCCGAAAAAACCTTCGATGCAGGGCTGGCCGAACGGGCGCAAATGATAGGTGCCCGTCGCGGTTCGCATGGTGGCGGCGCGCAGGTTTCCTTCGACCGGCAGGGCCTCGGGCTCGTCGAGTGCCAGCGTCACCTTGTCGGCAAGGCCAAGCGGCAGGCCGCGCGCGGCATCGACCTTTGCGGGCAGCGGCGGGTGAAAGCGGATGGCTTCGTTTGCGATCAGGTTGGTCGGTACGGTGACAATCGCTTGCGCGGCGGTCAGCGTGCCCTTCGAGGTCTCGATGCGGACGCGCTTTCCGGAGTGATCGATCAGCGTCACCACGCACCCCAGCGCGAGCGGGCAGGCGGCGCCATAGGCCGCCACCAGCGCGCCATAGCCGCGGCGGACGCGCCAGTTGATGTCGGTGTCCTCGTATGCGTCCATGTCGAGGATCGAGACCTGGTCGAGCTCGCAGCCGTTGATGTAGGTCGAGATCGCATCGATCATCGGGTTCCAGCGATTGCCGGGTTCGAGACAGAGACTGGCGGGGGCATCGCGGCCGTCCCGGTCGGCTTCCGCAGCGGCCTTCTCGGCGCGATCGTAGAAGGCGTCGAGCGCGCGGATGAAATCGTCGCGGTCCTGTTGCGGGAAGGCTTTGCCGTAGGCACGCTCGCGCCACGGCGGCAGATTCTTGTTGATCTCGAAATCGAGCGCTTCGGCGATTTTGACGAAGGAGTTTCGATCCGCCGAGTGCAGCCAGCCGCAGCCGACGTCGAAGGTGACCTCGGGCGAAGCCTTGATGGTGTGCGCCCGGCCGCCGACGCGGTCACGCGCCTCCAGCACGATGACGGAGAGGCCGGAATTTTTCAGCGCATTCGCGGCGCCAAGGCCCGCGGCGCCGGCGCCAATGATGGCAACATCGACCGAGGAGGGGAGGGACGACATGCTCAGCCTCTAGCACGATCGCGCGCGGGCAAAAAGCCAACCGTCCCCATCAGCCGATACATTCGATGGCCATGCCGGCCGGACTTTCTGGCTGCGGTCCGATGCGGGCACAATGCAACTGTGAGATGACGCGGCGTCGCAAAACAACAAGAATGCTTGCGCTTCATTCTTGGGTTGTGTTGAATGCGATATTCTCTCGTGCATTGTTTCACATGTGGATTTCAGTCATGGCCACTTATGATCCTGCCGTTGGGCGAAAGAGGACTGCGATACTCGTTGTACATGGCATTGGCAGTCAACGTGCGCTGGAGACGGTGCGCGGGGTAGTCCGGGGCATATGGCTGGATCACAAGAATCCCGCTGACAAAGGCAAACGGATCTGGACGCATCCCCAGAAGGACGGCGCCGATATCGATCTGTCTGTCATGACGACCAACAAGGTGCGGGATTCAAGGGACGGGCGGGGCGTCGATTTTCATGAACTGTACTGGGCTCACCTGATGAGTGAGACCAAAGCCGTCGCGGTGCTGCTGTGGCTGTATGAACTCAGTCGGAAGGGCCCGATCATGAAGCCCGGGATGAACGGGTTGTGGTGGGTCGCGGCCATCTTCCTGTGTCTGATGAACCTGTCGTTCGCCGTGCTTTTATTGCACGGGATATTTCTGTTCTCGCGCAGCGTCGCGCAGAACATGCTGGTTGCCCCGTTCCTGCTGTTGTTCGTCAGCATCTTGGTCGGCCTGGTGGTCGCGGCCAAGTGGGGAGCGTCCCGGCTCATCCGCCTGCTGGTGGTTCCGCTGCTGGTCTGTGTGGCTCTGATACTGGTTTATATCTTCCTTGGACTATCCTTCCCGGGCGGAAACGGTCGCATCGACGGCATCGAGCTCGTCACACAGATTACGTTGCCGACGCTCCTCGCGGCCATTGCCACCGTTCTGATCATGGGCACGCAGGGTTTGCGTGCGTTCTGGCGAGCCCTCGTCATTTCTCTCTTATTGTTCGTCATATTCATTGCGGCAGATCGGCTCTGGCACCACGAGAGCACGATGGTCGCTACGATCATCAAGGCGTGGGTTTGGGGATTAACCTCGCCATGGAGTGTTGCGGCGGCGTCGGCCGTGATCGGGCTCTATCTGATCGTCAATGCTACGTTCCTGCAGCCCTATCTCGGCGATGCCGCGCGCTATTTCCGCAACTCGCCCGGCAACGTCGCGGTTCGGCGCGCCATCCGGAAGGAGGCAGTCGACACGCTTGAGCGTCTTCATACCAGCGGTCAATACGATCGAATCGTCGTTGTGGCGCACAGCCTCGGCACCGTTGTCGCCTACGACATGTTGCGCGCCTATTTCAGCCGGATTACCAGGGAATTGCCGCCCAGCGGGCAGCTAGGTCAGGATTTTGCAGCTATCGACGGCGCTTCCTGGCAACCAGACGATGCGAAGGCATCTATCGAAGAGAAGAAGAACTTGCGACGCAAGGCGCGCGCGACGATCGCGAAGATGACCGATGTCGCCGCCGCGGGCGGGTACAAGAACTGGCTGGTCACCGACTTCGTCACGCTCGGGAGCGCGCTGACGCATGCCTATTATCTGATGTGCCTCGACAAGAAGGACGCCGTGCAGGACGAGGAGATCGAAGCGGATGTCAAGAAACGCCTCGTTAGTGGATCGAATGTCGATGTGGAAACCGGCCTCAAGCGCGATTTCGTGCGCCGCGTCCGTGAGCGCGAGTTTCCGACCTGTCCGCCAAAACGCCTCGATCAGGACGGCTTGCTGACCTTCGACAACCCGAAGACCGGGGATCGCCGGATACACAATGGCGCGCTGTTCGGGCTGACCCGGTGGTCCAATATCTATTTTCCGAGGTTGCAGATCTTCTGGGGAGATGCGATCGGCGGCGCGCTGTCACCGATCTTCGGCCATCATGTCCTCGATCTCGAAGTATCGACCAAAAAGGCAGGTGGGGCCGACTTCTTCACCCACAACCACTACTGGAAAGTGGATTGCAGGCCCGATACCTACGAGGCTCCTCATATCCTTACCTTGCGCAAGGCCGTCGACCTGGCCGACACCGGCACCGCCGTTGATCTCGTCGACGAAGCCGCCGATCCGACCATTCATGCCGGCGATTAGAAATTACGCCACCGCTTCCTTGGCCTTCTCCGCGCGCTTGCGGTCGTTGGCGTCCAGGAACTTCTTGCGCAGGCGGATCGACTTCGGGGTCACTTCGACCAGTTCGTCGTCCTCGATATAGGCCAGCGCCTTTTCCAGCGTCATCCGGATCGGCGGTGTCAGGCGCACCGCTTCGTCCTTGGAGGTGGTGCGGATGTTGGTGAGCTGCTTGCCCTTGAGCACGTTGATCTCGAGGTCGTTGTCGCGGGTGTGCTCGCCGACGATCATGCCCTTGTAGACCTTCCAGCCCGGCTCGATCATCATCGGGCCGCGGTCTTCCAGCTTGAACATCGCGTAAGCCACCGCTTCGCCCTGATCGTTGGAGATCAACACGCCATTACGGCGGCCCTGGATGTCGCCCTTGAAGTTGGCGTAGCCGTGGAACAGGCGGTTCATGATCGCGGTGCCGCGGGTATCGGTCAGCAATTCGCCCTGGTAGCCGATCAGGCCGCGGGTCGGCGCGTAAAACACCAGCCGCAGGCGGTTGCCGCCCGACGGGCGCATCTCGATCATCTCGGCCTTGCGCTCGCTCATCTTCTGCACGACGACGCCGGAATGCTCCTCGTCGACGTCGATCACGACTTCCTCGATCGGCTCCTGCCACTGGCCGGTCGCCTCGTCCTTTTGCAGCACCACGCGCGGGCGCGAAACCGACAGCTCGAAGCCCTCGCGGCGCATGGTTTCGATCAGGATCGCGAGCTGCAATTCGCCGCGGCCCGACACTTCCATGGCGTCCTTGTCGGTTGCCTCGACCACGCGTAGCGCGACGTTGCCTTCGGCCTCGCGCAGCAGGCGGTCGCGGATCATGCGGCTCGTCACCTTGTCGC
>DAIMKE010000335.1:0-3924 GCA_036721875.1 Bradyrhizobium sp.
GCAAAGAATTGGAGATGAGTTCGAGCAAGAAATGAGCGACGAACCACAGGAAAATACCGACGCAGAAAACCTCCAGCGATCGGCGTCCGCAGAGCATCATCGGGCGAAGAAGCGGACTGCGAAGCCAGGGTCGGTCACGAGGGACCAGGCTGATCGTAAGAACAGCCAGCGCAATGAAATGCAGAAGACGTGACGGCGCAAGATTGGTTTTGTCGTCGATGGCCAAACCATCTGACAACCAGGCGAGGGCGGATGATTGCATACCCAGATTTTGCGGCAGTGCTACAATGAGTGCGAAAACGAGGTAAAGGATACAGAACCTCAGTACGGCCGGAGAGGTTAGCAACCAGTGTAATTGCTTCGCGCCGCCGAGAGCGCACCAGGCACCAAGCACGAACAGCAGCTGCCAGGCGAACGGATTGAAATACCAGACGCCCTCAGGCCAAGCGGGCAGATTCCAGCCTAAGAGGCGCGCAAAAACGTACAGGCTGAGCGAGCAAAAGAGCGTCGTGTTGGGCCTCGCCAACATCGCGCGGAGCACGACCGGAAAAACCGCCATCAGCACGATGTAAAGTGGCAGGACGTCCATGTTCAACGGCTTGAACTTTAGCAGCAATCCCGCAGTGAGGTATTCAATCGGATTGGCGATGAGACCGGCGACGTTGAATTCGTCCAAGAGGTGAGAATGACGGTAGGTTTGGGCGACCCAGCCGATGGCGGCGACGTAGACCACAAATAGGAGAATGTGCGCCACATAGAGCTGCCAGACGCGCCGCATCAGTTTGACTGCACCTGCCCAAAAGCCGTCACGGCGCATGGCTTTGGAGTAGGCCAAGGCCGCCGTGTAGCCGGAGATGAAGACAAAGAGATCGGCGGCGTCGCTAAAGCCATAGTTCCTGGTGGTTAGCCAAGCGACCGCATTGTTCGGGATGTGGTCGAGAAAGATCGTCCAGTTCGCCAGCCCGCGAAACAGATCAAGCCTCACGTCCCGGCCGTCGCCAGCCGGCGTCCTGCCAGCACGCACCTGCACCGCTCGTACCGGTATATTCGTCATGCAGTTCATCGCCGCGGTCGGCACGCAGATTTGGCACTGTGACGGCGAAAAGGATTGACGTTCATCGATGTGTTTACTCGCATTGCGGTGGGCGACATGTTTAGGGGATACGGCAGTCGATCGTCAGATCGCCATCGCCTGGCAGCTATCGGCACAGAAACGACAAGCCTCGGCACATTCGTCCATGCCGCCGACACGTTCGCATTCCCTCGCACACTCCGAGCAGATTGCCGCACATTCCTCGCAAAGTTGGCGGTGGTGAGGCGATCTCAACAGCATGAGGTGTGCGGCGGTGCGACACATCTCGGCACATGTCAAGATCAGCCGAATGTGCTTCGCCGCGACTCTATTCGCCTCTTCGGCCAGGCCGCGCTTCACGTCCGTGTCGAGGCAGGTCCGGTAGCAGCGCAGGCCGTCGTCGACGCAGGTCGACAAATCCTCGTCCATCAGCTTGGTCGAAGCGTTGTTCATCGTTCCTACCGCACGTCGAGAACCAGCATCAGCCCGCCGCCGCCATGCTGCTCCACGTTGTTATTGGCCGTGTGATGTGGAATGTGGCAGTGCACCAGCCACTTCCCGGGCTTTCGCGCCGTCCATACTACGTCGTAGCGCTGCCCCGGACCGACGTTGACGGTGTCGGCCTGATAGCGCGCGCTGTCCTTTAGGTTGACGCCATCGACCGCGACGACCTCGAACGGCCCGCCGTGAACATGCATCGGGTGCACGAAGTTGTTGTTGGTGCCGATGAAGCGGAGCTTGATGGTCTGGCCGACCTTCATGGCGACGGTGTCAGTCGACGGATAGGCCTTGCCGTTGATCGTGAAATAGTTCGGCAGTGCGCCTTCCATCAGCATGGCCGGATAGGTCAACCACTCCCGCTTCAGCCATTCCTGAAGCTGGATGGTGTAGTCCAGATCCGCCTTAATCTCCGTCGACGGATCCTTCGGCGAGATGAGCAGCGCACCGTAAAGCCCGAGCGCCTGCTGCCGGTCTGGATGATCGTGGCTATGGTAGAAATACGTGCCGCTCTGGCCCACCTCGAAGTCGTAGGTATAGGAGCCCCCTGGCGGCACCGGATCTTGCGTGATTTTTGCGGGTCCATCCATTTCGTTGGGGATGATCAGACCGTGCCAATGGATCGTCGTGCTCTCCGGCAGCGCGTTGCGGAGGTTGATCCGGACGTGATCGCCCTCCGTCAATTGCAGTCGTGGTCCCGGGACCTGCCGATTGTAGGCGTAGGCATCCACTGCGACGTCCGGGAGTATATTCCATCGGATGACGGACGCTTCGATATCGAAGACCTTGACGCCGTTCTCGATGCGCGGTTGAAGGATTTGATCTCCTTTGGCGTCTTTCGGCGCGACATATGTCACTTTCCTAGGCTTGACGGCCGCCATGTCTTTCATGGCTTCGCCCGGAAGGTCGAACGTGTTGATCATGCCAGGCGGCATGATGGAGGCATCGACGTCACGCAAGCTCAGCCGAAGATTGACCGAGAAGCCCGGCAGAACCATCCCCGAAATCAGCAGGAACGATGTCACGCCTGCGAGCGCCGCCAGTTGAGGCGTGGTGGCGTCGCTGGTCATCTGCTGTCCGGCTCCATGCCCCGCATGGCCCCCGGCGGCTGATGGAGCCTTTGCCTCCCCATGCCCTTCGTGACCCCGAGGACCGCCTTGCCCGCCCTCATCCCGCTCGGTCATCAGCCCGTGCTTGATCTTTTTCTTCACCATCCAGACGTTAAACGGATGGGCGGTTGCAAATCCGACCATGACGCCAAGCGACATCACGGCCCAGAAGATCAATTCGAGCGGGTCCATTGCGCGCATGTCGCGGCCCATCATCAGCAGGCTCATCGTTGGCGCCATGCCCGCCATCATGGCGTTCATGCTGATAAATTCGGGCATAAAACTCTTGCGGACGTTTTCCCAGTAGGTCCCGCCCATCATCTTTTTCATGAACAGGGATTGGAAAATGAACAGTCCGAAAGAGAAGCCGGCGATGTATTCGACGATCAGGTCGATCCACATCGGCAATCCCAGAGAGGCTGTGACGGCCGCCGCCAGGATGATTCCGGTCGCATCGCCAGCGACACAATGGATCGTGCTGCCGATGCCCTGTTTCCACAGCGGCGAGGTGAAATGCTCATGCTCGCCCGGACGCGGCTCTTTGTCGGCAAGCACGTAGAGCAACAGTCCGAACGGGCCCATATAGAGCGTGACGAGGATGAAGCCCCACTTCATCACCGTCGGTTCGGGATTGCCGTTGAATTGATCGAAGGCGACGTATGCGGTGGACGCAAAAGCGAGCCCGAACCAGGCGATCAGGAAATAGTCATAGGGAAGAGCGATCATGGGTGATCCTCGTCTTGGAAAGCGGGCACATCGGGGACAGTACGTAGCGGCAGCTTCATGAGCAAACTTCCGCCCTCGTGTGGCAAATCGATGTGCCATGGAATCGGGGCGCGGCCGCGTTGACGAAAGCCAAACCTTCGATAGAAGGCGACGGCACCGTGATTGTCCGCCCATACATGAAGCGTTAGAGAGGCGTGCCCCTGGCGTCTTGCGTCGCGGACGACCGCCTTCAACAGAGCGGTTCCGACGCCCTCACGACGATGGTCGGGGCCGACGCAGATGTTGTTGAGGAGATAGCTTTTCCAATCGTTCAGCTCGAACCGGGGCTTGAGCAGAACATCGCGAGAGGTCGGACTGCGGACGGGATACTCGTTGTGAATGAGGCCCGCCGGAAATGCATTGGCCATTCCCACAACGGCATTGCCGGCGACGGCGACCACACATCGTTCGAATGAGTAGATGCCGCCGGGTTCGCAGACCATCTCATGATAAACATCCAGTGCAGCCGCACTTTGACTG
>DAIMKE010000335.1:3934-6586 GCA_036721875.1 Bradyrhizobium sp.
TCCCAGAATAAATTGAAGAACGTCCCCGCCAGCTGCATGAGCCAGCAGTGCGATCGCTGCAGCGTCGGAGATGCGCGCCTTCCGCACGCAAAAAGGGTGGCGTGGCCCGGCATGGTTGGCATAGGGCGGGTGCAAGCGGCCTTGGTCCGGCCCGGTCATTTGGGTGGCCAGCTTGCGGAAAGAAGCCTCTTGCTCCAGTGTTCGCTCGAGGTCGCGAAGACGTTGTATCCGACCCAGCTATGCTTCTTCATTCGTGCAAGACCCTTGAGTTGATCAAGCTGCATGAAGACGCCATTGTCCTCGTCGAAGATAAAACGCTCGAGCGAAGTCTGTTCCGCCAGATAGCGCGACACGGCATGCGTCTTATCAGAACCATGCTCTTCGCAAATCACGAGGCAATCACCCGCGAGCAAACCGCGCGCGCCGCGCAACGCCTCGATCTCGACGCCTTCGACGTCCAACTTGATGACAAGCGGAACAGACGCGTCGATCAGCCCGGCCTCGGCTAATCCGTCAAGCGACACTGTCTCGACGCACCCCGGCTCTGCTCGTGCGAGCGGAACGGTTGCGAACTTTTCATGTCTAGCGCCGTGAATACGGACAAAGTCGCCGCTTCGGCCTGCGAGGGCGGCATGCAAGTAGCGAAAGCGATTCCCATTCAGTTCTGCATTGCGCTTGAGCTGCCCAAGATTCGGTCCGGATGCTTCGATTGCAATCGCCTGTTGCACACCAAAAGCGCGGCTCGACGCAAGGATCGACCAATAGCCAAAATTGGCACCGCAATCTACAAAGGTATAGCGATCATGGCGTGCGACACGTAAAAGCGCTTCGATCTCTTGTTCGTAGTGATAGCTGCAATTAAGTAGCCTGCTCCAATACGCATCGCAGAATGGCATGGCAAACAGCGCATCCTCATTCAATCGCACAAGGAGTTCGCGCGGCGCCATGATTGACCCAACCACTCGGCACCCGATGCCATAACCTCGGTGCCCGACAGGCTTCGTGGCTGCGGATCCCGCCCGCAACGCGGCGATAGCGGCACGAACAAGCGAGCTCGCGCCCGTGAGTTGGCCCCTGGCGCGATCAAATAAAAGCGGTTCGGGCTGTTCTCGAGCAAGCGTTCCTGAACTGGCCGTCGAAGGTGGCATCGCTGCTCCTGTCAAAGGAATGGAGACGCACGCATGTGACCAAGGTCGGTGCCGCATCCGTTACGGCGCGGCACCGCCAACTCCTCATTTGGCCTTTTGCAGCTTGGTGATGGTGATGCCTCCTGAGGCCCGTTCGGCTTCGAACTGGACCTTATCGCCGACCTTCACCTGCTTGAGCATCGACGAATCCTGGACACGGAACACCATCGTCATGCCATCATCGTCCATATCGAGGTTCTTGATGGGACCATGCTTGAGCGTGATTTTTCCAGCGGCTTCATCAATCTTCTTGACTTCGCCGTTGACCATCGCGGTCTGCGCGAATGCGACGGTGGACGACCATGCGAGCGTCAGCGCAAGCGCGGTCATTGCGAGCTTGTTCCGTTTCATCTTCAATTTCCCTTCGTTTGTTTTGGTCGGCATTGCCGTTTGATGCCGCCCCGCTTCGTTTAGCGCCGCGTTAGCGAACGCAAGTTCTGGTCATTTAGCCTTCTGCATCTTCGTGATAGTCACTCCCTCCGGGGCCCGCTCGGCTTCGAACCTGACCTTGTCGCCAACCTTCAAGTTCTTCAGCATGCCGGGATCGCTCACGCGCAGCACCATGGTCATTGCGTCCATTTCAAGGTTTTTGATCGCCCCGTGCTTGAGAGTGATTTTGCCGGCGGCAGCATCGATATTCTTGACCTCGCCCTTGACCACGGGGTTGTCAGCGAATGCCGACCCGAAAGGGACGATCAAGGTCAGGAGAACGGCAATCTTCAGGCTTCTCATGTGAACTCCAATTCTTATGGGATTGAAATCACGTAGGATTACTTCACGGTCACGGTGCCGACCATGCCAGAGTCCCTATGGCCGGGAATCAGACACGAATACTCGAACTCGCCGGCTTTGGTAAACTTCCAGACCATCTCGTTGGCCTTTTTTGGCGCGAGCCGCTTTGCGTTCGGATCATCGTGCTCCATGTCGGGGTTCTTCTTCATGGCTTCGGCGTGCTTGAGGTTCTCGGCGGTCGTGGCAAGCACGAATTCATGTTCGAGTTCACCGTTGTTGCGCAGGACGAACTTGATCTGTTCGCCCTTTTTCACATCGATCTTCGTCGGCATGAACATCATCTTGCCGTCCATCTCGCCCATCGTGACCTGCACGGCGCGGGCCGGCTTCTGAGGATCGCCGGGTTCGCCGGCCGAAAACGATTCGTCGTGGCTGTGGCCCTTAGGACCTTCGCCTGCCCAAGCGGTTGCGGAGATGGACGTCACCGCGGCGAAAGCGATCAAAGTGAGCGTTGCGTGTTTCATGATCTTGTTCCCCGTGTTGTTGGTTGAAGCGGCCTTGTTTCCCAAAAAACTACATGCCTTTCATTCCCTTCATGCCTTTCATAGCCTTCATGTCGCCCTCTTTCGGAGCCCCCGCTGGCTTGTCCTTGCGAACAGGGGGCTGCGACGGCGCGTCGACCTCATAGGAGACGGTACCGGCGGGGTATTTGTAGGGGCCCGGATCCTTGTAA
>DAIMKE010000336.1:0-6577 GCA_036721875.1 Bradyrhizobium sp.
GCGGTGGCGCCGTTCCGCTATTCGGCGCTGCTGTGGGCGATGATGCTCGGCTATGTCGTGTTCGGCGACGTGCCCGACGCGATGATGGTGCTGGGCGCATCCATCATCGTGCTGTCCGGCCTCTACGCCTTCTACCGCGAGCGCATCCGCCACCGCGCGCTGGCGGCGGAAAGCTCGGGCGTGCCGCCGGACGGGCTGTGATGGTTCGCCGGCGAAAAACAGTCACGTGTCCCGGACGCGGTGCAGCGTGTAACGCTGCTCCGCAGAGCCGGGACCCAGCGTTCCATTCGATGCAAGCAATTGGCCCCGGCTCAGCGGCGCACCGCTCCGCGCTGCGCTGCGTCCGGGGCACGAGAATCGCGTCAGACCGGCTTGCCCGCATACGGCATCGACGCCGTGAGGCCGCCGTCGACCGGGATCGCCTGGCCGTTGACGTAGGAGGCGTCGTCGCTGGCGAGGAACAGTCCCATGGCGGCGAGTTCGTGCGGCTGGCCGGCGCGCTTCAACGGATTGAGCTGGCCGATCTTGTCCTGGGTGCCACGCTCCTTGGCGCGGTCGAACACCGGCTTGGTCATGCCGGTTTCGATCAGGCCGGGGCACACCGCGTTGATGCGCACACCGGTGCCGGACAGCGAGTAGGCGGTGGTCTGCACCAGGCTGATGACGCCAGCCTTGCTCGCGCCGTAGGGATGCCCGCTGGCGCCGGCCTTGAGGCCTGCTACCGAAGCGGTGCAGACGATCGAGCCGGACTTCTGCTTGATCATGTGCGGCATCGAATGCTTGATGGCGAGGAACGGGCCGATCAAATTGACGCGCAGGACCTCCTGCCAGTGCTCGACGGTCTGCTCGGCCAGCGGCACCAGTCCGCCGCTGACGCCGGCATTGGCCCAGATCGCGTCGAGCCTGCCGTATTTCGCAACCGCCTTGTCGATGAAGGCCTTCACGTCGGCCTCCGAACCCGCATCCGCCACCACGGCCTCGACGGTGCCGCCGGCATCGCTGACGAGCTTTGCGGTCTCCTTCACGCCCTCGGACTTGTCGACGATGATGAGCTTCGCGCCTTCCCTGGCGAACAGCAGCGACGCAGCGCGGCCGATGCCGCTGCCGGCACCGGTGATGACGACGGATTTGCCTTCGAGGCGGCCCATGAGGTTCTCCCTGTGATGTCTGCGGGTCGGCGTCTGCCGCCTTGCGGAATTCAAACAAGATTTCAAACGTCAAAGTCACTTGAGACGATGCGTGCTCTGACGTACAGCGACAATGAACAGTATTGAAGGGCTTTGGCGATGTCCAATCCAGGTAAGCCATCGACGGTGACGACGCGATGGTGGTGGGTGCGTCATGCGCCGGTGCGCGAGGACGGCGGCTGCATCTATGGGCAGAAGGATCTCGGCTGCGACACCAGCGATCGCGTGGTGTTCGAGGCGGTCGGCAAGATCCTGCCGCGTAGCGCGGTCTGGTATTCGAGCAACCTGAAGCGCACGCATCAGACCGCGCAGGCGATCTGGGCCGCGGGCTTTCCGAAGCCGCACGATATGCCCCACATCAACGCGTTCGCCGAACAGCATCTCGGCGAGTGGCAGGGGATGAACCGCGCGGCTTTCCTCGCGAGCCGGCCGGTCGGCAGCCACTGGTTTGCGGCGATCGACGAAGCCGCGCCCGGCGGCGAGAGTTTCATGGACCTCTATAATCGAACCACTGGAGCCATCGAACGCATCAACGCCGAGCAGGCGGGCAGGGACGTCATCGTCGTGGCCCATGGCGGCACGATCAAGGCCGCGGTTGGTCTCGCGCTCGGCGGCCAGCCAGAGAAGGGTCTCGTGTTCGATATCGACAATTGTTCGGTGACGCGGCTCGACCATCTCGCAAGCGACGGCCACAACGGCTGGCGGCTGCCGATGGTCAACCAGCAGCCGTGGATTGCGGACGCCTCGCACAACGCCATGCATCAGCCGGCGGGCCCGGAGGTCGAGCCGCCTGCGACGAAACTCGCCTGACGCCGCAGATTGTCGAAAGCTGCAAAGGCTGCTTAGCTCACGCCTGAAAAAACACCGGCATCGCGCTGGATCAACATCTGGGAGAGAGACATGACCTTGTTCGATATGTCGGGAAAAGTTGCCGTCATCACCGGCTCGACGCGCGGCATCGGCCTTGCCATCGCCGAACGGATGGCGGAGCACGGCGCCAAGGTCGTGATCTCCTCGCGCAAGGCCGATGTCTGCGACAAGGTCGCCAAGGACGTCAACGACAGGTTCGGCAAGGGTACCGCGATTGCGGTCGCGGCGAACATCTCGTCGAAGGAGAATCTGCAGAACCTCATCGACGAGAGCAACCGCGCCTTGGGCAAGATCGACGTGCTGGTCTGCAACGCGGCGTCGAACCCGTATTACGGTCCGCTCGCCGGCATCTCCGACGACCAGTTCCGGAAAATTCTCGACAACAACATCGTCGCCAATAACTGGCTGATCTCGATGGTGGTGCCGCAGATGATCGAGCGCAAGGACGGCTCCATCATCATCGTCTCCTCGATCGGCGGCCTGAAGGGGTCGACCGTGCTCGGCGCCTACGCGATCTCGAAGGCCGCCGACATGCAGCTCGCGCGCAACCTCGCCTGCGAATACGGCAAGCACAATATCCGCGTGAACTGCATCGCGCCCGGCCTGATCAAGACCGATTTCGCCAAGGCGCTGTGGGACAATCCGGAGACGCTGAAGGCGTCCACCGCGCGGTCGCCGCTGCTGCGCATCGGCGTGCCCGACGAGATCGCAGGCGCCGCGGTGCTGATGGGATCGAAGGCCGGGGATTTCATGACCGGCCAGACCATCGTCATCGATGGTGGCGCGACGATCAGTTGATTTCGTGTCCCGGACGCGGGGCAGCGCCGCTGTCATCACCCGCGAAGGCGGGTGATCCAGTAAGCACCGGCGTCTCGATTGCGATTGATGTCACGGCGTACTGGATGCCCCGCCTGCGCGGGGCATGACAGTTGTGGCTGTGGCTCACTCCACCGCCGCGTAGACCAGATCCCGCAGCATGTTGCGGATGTATTCGCGTTGGCCGGGGCCTTGCATCATGAACACCGTGAACAGGTCCTCGGCGGGATCGATGAAGAAGAACGTGCCGGCCATGCCGCTCCAGAAGAACTGACCTTTCGATCCCGAAAACGGCGCCATGCCCTGATGGGTGCGGACGGCGAAGCCGAGGCCGAAACCGTGGCCGGCCGGCATCAGCGGCGAGTCCACCTTCACATCAGGCGCGAGATGATCCGATGCCATCAACTCCAGCGTCTTGCGGCCGATGATCCTGTTGCCGTCGAGCGAGCCGCCGCTGAGCAGCATCTGGCAGAACCGGGCATAGTCCATCGTCGTGGAAACCATCCCGCCGCCGCCGGATTCCATCGCGGGCTTCTCCAGCATGTTGAAAAACTGCACCTTGTCGCCATTCCAGGGATCGGTCGGGAACGGCTCGGCGAGGCGGCCGGCATTCGCCTCAGCGGTGTGGAACGCGGTCTCGGTCATCTGCAGCGGCGCCAGGATGCGTTCGGTCAGGAACGCGCCGAGCGACTTGCCGGAGACGACCTCGATGATGCGGCCGAGCACGTCGGTCGAGCGGCTGTAATTCCGCGCCGGGCTGGCAGATCAGCGGCATGCCGGCGATCATGGTCGCGTGTTCGGCGTTGGTGATCTTGCGGCTGCGCAGCCGCGACTGCTGGTAGAGCTGCTGCACGGGGCCGTTGCCGGTGTGGTCGTAGGTCAGGCCCGAGGTGTGCCGCAGCAGGTCCTGGATGGTCATCTGCCGCTTGACCGGGACGAGGTCGAGCTTGCCGTTGTTCTCGACGCCGACCTTCTGGTCCGCAAACTCCGGAATGAACTTTGCGACGGGATCGTTGAGGATGAAGTGGCCGTCCTCGGCCAGCATCATGATGCCGACGGAGACGATCGGCTTGGTCATCGAGAAGATGCGGAAGATGCTGTCATGCGCCATCGGGATTGCTGCTGCCGGGCCCTGGCGGCCCACCGCATCGAACCAGCCGATCTGGCCGCGCCGCGCCACCATCACGGTCGCGCCGGGCAGGGTGCCCTTGTCGACCTCGCGCTTGAAGGCATCAGACATCCGCTGCAGGCGGACGCCCGACAGCCCGATCGTTTCGGGCTTGGCCTGCGGGAGGGAAGGGGTCTGCGGGGCGGATGTTGGCCTGGCGGCGGTCTGGGCGTTCATGGAGTCTCCCGATGGCTTTGTTGTTGTGACTGACATCAAGTCTGGCCCAGAAGCCGCGCTTTGGGTAGGGCGGCAAGCCCGCTTCGCCCTTGCAATCGGGGCATAGCCTATGCTTGAAACAGCGCGAACCGACGCATGCGCCGGTTCCCTGCAGGAGTGTAGCTCAATTGGTAGAGCACCGGTCTCCAAAACCGGGGGTCGCAGGTTCGAGCCCTGCCACTCCTGCCAGCTTTTCAATAGCTTAGCCAAATTTACAGTGTGCCCTTGCTACAGCTTTGCTACCATTTCACTTGGCGGTGTTTTTTGCGGCCCGAAGCGCTGCATCTACCCGTGCCGCAGCATCTTCTTGCATTCCGGGCATCACGTGGCTGTAAAGGTCCAGAGTGATTCCGATCTTGCTATGTCCTAATCGTTCCGAGGCGACCTTGGGATGAGCTCCGGAGGCCAGCAGATGCGTCGCATGGGCGTGCCGGAGGTCGTGAAAACGGTAGGCCGGCAGGCCGGTTCCGCGGATCAGCCTGACCCATTCATGGGTAATCCAGGTCGGCTGCATCATCCGGCCGTCGGCATGGGCGCACACGAAATGGTCGTCAGACAGCCTCACGCCGAGCTTTAGAAGCTCTTGGGCTTGGGAGACGCGATAGGCGCGCAATTCCTCCACGATGGTGTGGGCCAGCGCTACGGTCCGCGCCCGGCCGCTCTTGGGCGGCTTCAATCGGACAGCTCCGTTCATCTGTTCGGCGCTCTCGACGACGGCGATCTGCCCCGCTTCCAGGTTTACAGATCGCCAGCGAAGAGCGGCGATCTCGCCCCGCCGCATACCCAGGAGAACGCCGAGCAGGATAGGGACAAAAAGGCGCGTCTCCCGCAGGGCTTCAATCAGTTCGCCGGTCTGCTTGAGGTCGTATGTCGTCATGCTGGAACGTTCGACCTTGGGGGGATCGACAGCATCAACCGGACTTCGTGCCAGCATTTGCCAGCGCACGGCCTGGGCAAGGGCTTGCTTCAAAACTCGGTGACAGTGATGTACAGTCCGAGGCGAGAGCCCGCCACTGCCATTGCGGCGGCCGCTGGTAAGGGCCGTTGAGTATGCGGCAGAAATGGCCATCGGCGTGAGCTTCGTTAGCTGGACGCCGCCGATCAGTGGAGCGATGTTCTTCCTAGCGAGTTCGCCATAGCGCTCAGCGGTGCGAGGGCTCACCTGCGTCTTGATGTGCTCCAGCCACTTCTCCAGAAATTCGGCAACTGTGATTTTCGTCGGCTCCATTGCATTGCCAGACTTAAGCTCCGAAATCAGGCGAGCGGACTCAATTTGCGCCAGTCTTTTGGTACCCTTGAACGAGTACCATTTTCTGCGCCGCTTGCCAGTCCGTGGATCGGGAACGTCGATAATGATAGCCCAACGGCCGGGTGAGCGCTCGCGGATGTGTCCCTTCATTCGTCTTCCTCCTCCGCTGCGGATTGGCTGAGTGCGCCCTGAGTGAAATCCTTCAAGCTTTGGAGGGTGGCTCCCCGAAGCTCTGCGATAATCAAAATCGGCCAGAAATAACGCCCGGGGTGTAGAGAAAGATAGCTGGTAGGGTTTGCGCCACTTGGACTCGTTACAAGCTCGCCGAGCCAAGCTCGCGTGACGCGGATCGCGTGCACTGGCCGCTTATGCCCCGAGCAGCCCCCACCAGTGGTCAGGAAGCTCGACAAACTGGACAGACCAAATGGGAAGAAACGGCTGGCGCGTGAAGCTGGAAAACGGTCTGAAGCTGGACATCAACCGGTTGGCCAGGAGGGGATTCGTGCGTCCGGGTGCGGTCACCGGCCCTATCAGGATCAGCTGGACTCATTCCTATTGGGGGCTCGTGGCCAACGGGCTGGTAACGGCTGATATGTGCGGAAGTAGCGAAGGTTTTATGGAAATCAGATTTGGCTCGGCGAGCCAGCGTATTATTTTAGTACGACGGCCACGTCACTTTGGAGGAGCCCAGTGGTACTTCATCTGTCCTGTCATGAACCGTCGCGTCTCAGTCCTTTGGAAGCCACCAGGTGCAACGCGGTTCTGCAGTAGACAAGCGTGGCGGCGGCAAGTGGCTTATCACAGTCAATTTATCTCTCCGACAGATCGAGCCTGGCACATGAAGTCCAAGATCAACAGAAAGCTTTGCGAAATCGGAGGCTTTGATCCGGAAGAATGGGACTTTCCTCCAAAGCCAAAGTGGATGCGGCAGCGGACCTACGAGGGAATGGAAGGGCGCTTCAATACGCAAGAAGACAAGTTGGACCGTCACATTGAGCTTGCGGCTGCTCGATTGCTGAAATCCGGATTTTAAAAAAGTGATGTTTTTCAATGCATCGTTGGAAGTTGCGC
>DAIMKE010000337.1:0-6552 GCA_036721875.1 Bradyrhizobium sp.
CAGAGCATGAGCTTTGGCGATGCCGCCCGCACCTACACCATCCTCACGGTCGGCGACGGCCTCGTCACGCAGGTGCCGGCGCTGATCGTCTCGACCGCAGCGGGCCTCCTGGTGTCGAAGGCCGGCATCACCGGTTCGGCAGACAAGGCGATGATGAAGCAGCTAAGCGGCTATCCTCAGGCGCTCGGCATGTCGGCCGGCGTCATGCTGGTGCTGGCGCTGCTGCCGGGTATTCCAATGCTTCCCTTCCTCGCGCTCGGCGGCGGCGCCGCGGCGCTGGCCTGGAAGTCGCGCAACCACAACCGCGTCACCAAGGCGGCGGAAGCGGCTGCAGCCGCAGCGCCCGAACTCGCCGCCCAAGCCGCCCAGGCCGCAGCCGAGGAGCCGATCTCCAGCGCGCTCAAGATCGACGATCTCAAGATCGAGCTCGGCTATGCGCTGCTGCCGCTGGTCAACGGCCCCGACGGCACCGACCGCCTGACCGAACAGATCAAGGCGCTGCGCCGTTCGCTCGCGATCGAAATGGGCTTCGTGATGCCGGCGGTGCGCATCCTCGACAACGTCCAGCTCGAGGCCAACACCTACATCATCAAAATAAAGGAAGTGGACGCCGGCACCGGCAAGATCTGGCCGAACCAGTTCATGGTGATGGACCCCGCCGGTAACCAGGTCAGCGTGCCCGGCATTCACACCGTCGAGCCGACGTTCGGCCTGCCTGCGACCTGGGTCGATGCCGCGCTGAAGGAAGAGGCCTCGCTGAAGGGCTACACGGTGGTCGACGCCGCCACCGTGCTGTCGACGCACCTGACCGAACTTCTCAAGAACAACATGAGCGACCTGCTGTCCTATGGCGAGGTGCAGAAGCTGCTGAAGGAGCTGCCGAAGGAACAGGGCGAACTGGTCAAGGACATCGTGCCGAGCCAGGTCACGGTATCCGGTATCCAGCGCGTGCTGCAGCTGCTGCTGGCCGAACGGATCTCGATCCGCGATCTCTCGACCATCCTCGAAGGCATCGCCGACGCGCTGGCGTTCTCGCGCAACCCGGCGACCATGGTCGAGCACGTCCGCGCGCGGCTGGCGCGGCAGATCTGCGCCCAGAATACCTCCTACAACGGCTACCTGCCGCTGATCGCGCTGTCGGCGCGCTGGGAGCAGGCGTTCGCGGAATCGATCGTCGGCACCGGCGAGGAACGCAGCCTCGCCATGCAGCCGTCGAAACTGTCTGAGTTCATGACCGCGGTTCGCAACAGCTTCGAGCAGGCCGCACGCGAAGGCGAGGCGCCGGTATTGGTAACCTCGGCGGCGATCCGGCCGTTCGTGCATTCGCTGGTCGAGCGCTTCCGCTCGCAGACCACCGTGCTGTCGCAGGCGGAGATCCACCCGCGCGCAAGGCTGAAGACGGTGGGCAGCATCTAGGCGGGAGGTAACCGCGCGCCGCAAATCAGCCGCGTTTCAGAAAAACTTTTCCGCCACATGCAAATGATTTGTCGGAACAGGCTAAACGCACGGCTTTGGCTGGCCGACCGGGCGATCGTTTATTAAACGAATGTAATATCTAAATAATTGTTCATCGTGACCGGCCGGCGCGGCTTTCTTGATCGCGGCCGTTCAAGACTTTTCACCGCCTTGTGATCGCATCTTGGGAACCAAACGTCGGATTCCTACGTTTCCTGCACGTGAGATGTTGAACCGGACTGCAAGCGGCTTCGACAAATTTGCAGAACGGAAGGCGGCAGGAGACTTCCAATGAACCATTCGATCTACAGCGCCGATCGCACGACCCATCTCAAGATCGTGGTCGTGGCTCTCGTCGCCGGTATCCTGATCGCCGGGCTCAGCATCTCCGCGCACAACACTGCGGATGAAGGCTTCACCCAGACCGCCAGCACGCCGGTCATGAAAGCCGGCAAGCCGGTCGTGATTACAAGCTCAGGGAGCTCAGTCGTACGCTAACGGAATTCACCAATTCACGTGGTTCTTTATAGCCCCCCAAAGGCCACGTGGATAATAAGTAAGACCCCAACTACCCCCAAGTTGACTGCTGAAAACGCCCGCTCCCCACGGGCGTTTTCTTTTTGCGGGGTCGGGCTTGTGAACCTGCCGGTCGTCAGCGCGGCGCAGCGACCGCGGGCACGGTCTCGATCAGCTTGCCGGTAAAGACCGGCGCCGAGTGCGGCTTGCCGTCCGGCGAGCCGCCGGCCTGCTCGACCGTCACCGCAAAGAGCGCGGAATTGATCGTGCCGGCGTCGAAGTCGGCGAGCACCGGACGGGCTGTAAAGTCGCTGCCGCCGATCACGCCGAGTGAACGCGGCGCCGGCAGCCGGTCCGAGATCAGCCACAGCTCGAAGCTTTTGCCGGGCTCGGCATCGGCACCGACCTTGCGGACGGTGAAATTCTTGGTCGCGGCATCGACGGTCAGGATGAACGCGGGCGAGCCGCCGTCGCGCTGCAATAGCGCTACATATTGCGCCGATGGCACCGGCGGCGGCGCGGGCGTTTTCACCTCCACCGTCTGGATCCGCGGCTTGGGCCGCAGCGCATTCGGCAACAGCTCCGGCTGGTAGACCTGCACCGCCAGCATCGCGACAAGGGCCGCAGCCAGCGCCGTAGCGAAGGAGGCCACGTTGCGCCAGCGTCGCGCCGCCCGGCTGGACAATTCGACGACGTTCGACGAGGCAGCCGCGGGCGGCGCCTGCACGACTGCCGGGGCAACGTCAGGCGCGGCCGCAGGCACGTGCGGCGGCGCAGACAGCGGCGCTTCGGGAAGCACCAGCGGCGCCTGCTGCTGTGTGGCGGCATGACCGATCGCGGCCTTGATGTTTTCCCACACGATCGGCCGCGGCTCGATCGATCCGACCATCTGGTTCAGCGCGCCGAGACGATATTCCCAGGAGCGGACGATGGCGGTGAATTCGGTGTCGAGGGCCATCATGGCTTCGACCTGCACGCGCTCGCCGGCATCGAGGGTGCCGAGCGCGTATTCCGCGGCGAGCGCGATATGGTCTTCGCTATAGGCCATCAGAGTCCAAGACACTCCCGGATTTCCAACATGCTGCGGCGCAGCCAGGTTTTCACCGTGTTCACCGGCGTCTCGAACTTGGCAGCCAGTTGCTCACGGCTCCAGCCGTTGTAATAGGCCAGGAGCACGAGCTTCTGCCGATCCGGCTCGAGACGGCCGACGCATTCCAGCAACCGCTTCAACTCCTCCGTCATCTCGCGACGCGCCAGCGGATCGGGTGAATCGGCTGCCACTTCCATGGCGGCCGGCTCCTCCTCGATCGACGTCTCGCCTTTCTTGCGCACCACGTCGATGGCGCGGTTGCGCGCGATCGACGCCATCCAGGTGATCGGCGACGCGAGAGCCGGATTGAACTGTCCGGCACTGTTCCAGATCTTGACGTAAGCCTCCTGAATCACCTCCTCGGCGAGATCCTGACGCCGCAAGATACGGAGGACGACGCCGAACAGTTTCGCGCGCGTGGCGGCGTAGAGGCGCTCGAAAGCAGCCTCATCCCCCTTCGCCACGGCGGCAATCAGCCATACCAGCTCGGCTGGCGTCAGCATTCACGTCCCCTCAAAACCGCGATCCCCCATCGCGCTTGACGCGGGGAGCAATCGGGAAGCTTCGTAGCATACCTTCCGGTAAACGGGCCACCCAGCCGCCGATTCCGCCCATATTAACAAAGAAAAACCCGGGCTTTACAGCCCGGGCTCGGCATTCGTCCACGGGGCGAAGCGTCTCAGGCGATGGCCCCGCCCAAGGCGGGCGCGCATCAGGCCGATCGAGTCCATGTCGGCCTGCTCACGGGCGCTCTCCTCGGCGCGCTCGCGGGCCTGGTCGCGCTCGTCGAGCA
Source organism: Bradyrhizobium sp. (assembly GCA_036721875.1). Taxonomy (GTDB): domain Bacteria; phylum Pseudomonadota; class Alphaproteobacteria; order Rhizobiales; family Xanthobacteraceae; genus Bradyrhizobium. The sequence goes on from DAIMKE010000337.1 coordinate 3,855, forward strand.
GCTCGACCTTCTTGAGCTCCTCGAACGCCTCGCTCAGTAGGCCCTTGGCGTCTTCGAGCTGGACGCGCAGCTCATCGGCGGAGCGCGTCAGGTTTTCGCGCCGCTGGATCGCAGCCTTGGCGTAGGTCGGATAGGCGAAATGGGTCGGATCGTTGATCCCGGCCCGCTCCTGCTCGGTCTGGATTTCGCGCTCGAGGTCAACCGACATGCGCTGGAAATCGGCGATCATGCCTTCGATCTGGGTAACCCTTCGGCGCTTTTCGTCGACCTGAAACTTCTTCAGGCGGATCAGCGTTTCGCGTGACTTCATCGACTCATACTCCCCAGAAGTCCCAATTTGAACGCGGGACACTGCCGGCTCCCTCGGGGGGCCCGGCCGGCATCATTAATCATGTGCCGCGGATGATGGCCTGACAAAGTTAGCGTTCCGTTTCCAAGGTGGTGAGGATCTGCGCCAAATGCCGGTAACCGTCGCCCAGGCTCGCTTTTTCCTCCTTGGCCTGGCGCAGGAAGGCCTCCAGCGGCTCGTGCAGCCGGATCGCCTCGTCGACTTCCGGGCTCGACCCCGCCCGATAGGCGCCGAGCCGGATCAGTTCCTCCATATCGGCGTAGGTCGCCATGACCTGCCGGCCGCGCTGGATCACGGGCAAATAGGCGGGATCGGCCGACCGCGGCATGGTCCGGGAAACGGATTTGAGGATGTTGATGGCTGGAAAGCGTCCGCGCTCGGCGATCGAGCGCTGCATCACGATGTGGCCGTCGAGGATGCCGCGCACCGCGTCCGCGATCGGCTCGTTGTGGTCGTCGCCGTCGACCAGCACCGTGAAAATGGCGGTGATGGTGCCGACGCCGGTTCCCGGCCCCGCCCGCTCCAGCAGCTTCGGCAGTTCCGTGAACACGGTCGGCGTGTAGCCCTTGGCGGTCGGCGGTTCGCCGGCCGACAGCCCGATCTCACGCTGCGCCATCGCAAAGCGCGTGACCGAATCCATCAGGCACAGCACGTCCTTGTCCTCGTCGCGGAAATACTCCGCGATCGCCAGCGTCAGGTACGCCGCCTGCCGCCGCATCAAGGCGGGCTCGTCCGACGTGGCCACCACCACGACCGAGCGCGCCAGGCCCTCGTCGCCGAGGTCCTCCTGAAGAAACTCCTGCACCTCGCGGCCGCGTTCCCCGATCAGGCCGATGACCGTAATGTCGGCATCGACATTACGGGCCAGCATTGAGAGCAGCACCGATTTGCCGACGCCGGAACCCGCGAAGATGCCGAGCCGCTGGCCGCGGCAGCAGGTCAGGAACGTATTGAGCGCGCGGACGCCGAGATCGAGCGGGGCACCGACGCGCTTGCGCGAATGCGCGGGCGGCGGCGAATTGCGGAAAGGCATCGGCGACGGGCCCTGCACCAGCGGCCCCTTGCCGTCGATCGGCTCCCCCATCGCATTGACGACGCGGCCGAGCCACGCCGGCGACGGCCGCACCTGGCTGGCGGCGGTGGCGATGACTGCGCGGCAACCGCGCCTGACACCATCGAGACCGCCGAACGGCATCACGACGGCGTTGCTGCCGGAGAAGCCGATGACCTCGGCAGCAATAAATCGGTTACCACCTGTCTCTATAACTATACGCGCGCCGACCGACATGGCATGAATCGGGCCAGCGATTTCGACCATCAGGCCGCGCACGCCCACGACGCGGCCATATATATTGACGCCGTCGATATCGCCGATCTGGTCAGCGAGCGCCTTCATTGCGAAAACCTTAAGTTTCCGCACCTTACAGGGCGACGCTTAACCTCGTGTTTACCCGCATCGTTAATCATTACGTCACTGTCTTTGGTAACTGAGAGCGCTCGCCCATCAGAAGAAGGGCGAAACGCGGGAGTCGGTTAGGCCCGTCTCTTCATCTGGAGCATGAGTAGGCACGGTTAGGAAAAGCTGCTTTCGCGCAACATCTTAGGGCGATTCGATAGAAATTGCACTTAAAGAGCTTGCGAAGCGGAATCAGATTTTGTTAACCATATGTCTGTCAGGATCCGAATCAGTTGTTCAAAGGCGTTTTGAGTGCCGCAGGTGCGGCCGACCTGACGCCCGGAGCGGCGGACTAAAGGGGACTGGCATGCGCGTTTTGCTGATTGAAGATGACAGCGCTGTCGCGCAGTCAATCGAGTTGATGCTGAAATCCGAGAGCTTTAACGTCTATACGACGGATCTCGGAGAGGAAGGCGTCGACCTCGGTAAACTTTACGATTACGACATTATTCTTCTCGACCTTAACCTGCCTGACATGTCCGGTTACGACGTGCTCAAGCAGCTTCGGGTATCGAAGATCAAGACCCCGATCCTGATCCTTTCCGGCCTCGCCGGCATCGAGGATAAGGTGAAGGGCCTCGGCGTCGGTGCCGATGACTATATGACCAAGCCGTTCCACAAGGACGAGCTGGTCGCCCGCATCCACGCCATCGTGCGTCGTTCCAAGGGCCATGCCCAGTCGGTCATCCAGACCGGTGACCTCGTGGTCAATCTCGACACCAAGACGGTCGAGGTCGGCGGCCAGCGGGTGCATCTGACGGGCAAGGAATACCAGATGCTGGAGCTGCTCTCGCTCCGCAAGGGAACCACCCTCACCAAGGAAATGTTCCTCAACCACCTCTATGGCGGCATGGACGAGCCCGAGCTGAAGATCATCGACGTCTTCATCTGCA
>DAIMKE010000338.1:0-6528 GCA_036721875.1 Bradyrhizobium sp.
GGATCACTCTCGTTCGTTCGCGTTCCGCTTCTGACACCGGCTCGACGTCACCGATGAGTCTGAGCGCGGGAGCGCCCTTCGTCTGGCTGAAGTCGCCCTCTCGCACGAATTGGATATTCGGCAGGAGAGCCTTGTCGATGATGAACTTGCCGCTAGGGCCCGCGACCTCGCCGGAGTCGAGATCGATCGTGGCCTCCTTGCCGGTGGCTACGCGTCCCATGCGAGCACTAAATTCCGCAATCGCGCGTTGCTCCCGCGCAGCGATTATTTGACGAAGCTCTCCTGGCTTGATCAGGCGGGTCTCGCCGACGTAACGGAAGTAAATGCCTCCTTCTTTGACGTCTTGGCCGACGTTCTTGATCGCGACAACGGGCCCATGGTCGTGCTTCTCCACGTATAGGACGCCGACCTGCTTCCCTCCAAGCTCGATGATAGCCTTCGTGAATTGAGGGACGGGATCGAGAGCCCCCACCAGGACCCGATTGATGAGCGCAACGTCCGACTTCGCGAAGGTCTCGTCCGCAAGTCCTTCCGCTTGAAAGCTTCCGTCCGAAACCCCGAAGAGCAGATAGCCTCCCTTGTTGTTGGCTAGCCCCGCGACGGCGCGGAGACCTTTCGAAAAGCGATCTTCGGGCTGCAAGCGGAAGTTCGCCTTGCATTCGGTGCGCTCGGTTTCACCGCCGGCAAGTCGCCATGTGCCGGCTTCGCGGATGAACATGGACCGAAGAATCTTCATGTCTACCGGAGAGGGAGCCGGGGGTGGCTTGGCGTCGGAGTCCTCCCACGCCGACTGGAACGCTTCCAATTCTTCCGGTAGAGCTTCCTCGACGGATGCTCCGTATTTGCCCTTCTTGATCTGCGTGATCCTGCCCGGACTGATCAGTCGATCTGGCTTATTGAAGTAGAAGTGGATGACGTCGTTTCGCCACCCTTTCCGAAGCATCGCCTTGACGATTGCGATCTCGGCATCGGACAGGTTTCTCTGCTTTCGCATTATCCTTCCTGATCTTCACACGTAGTAGCGGTACCGAGGATCTGGAGTCGTGCCGTCCGGCACGGTAATTTGAGATGGTTGCATGTCCTCGATTTGAGCTTGTTTCCGATTTTGGCCTGGAGCTCGTTCCGAGCGCGACCTTCAGGCGGCCTCGCGGTCGAATGCCCCATCAGCCGGGGCGCGTGCGTTGGGTTCGATCTGGAGAGCTTGGCGTGAGGCTTTGCGACCCAGCCAATTACGAATTGTGGTATTTCGGACAAGCGTTTCCCCCAGAGCCGCAAAGACAGCTCCACTGATTGCTTGCTGTTGGCTGCGCAGATGATCTTCGAGGAGTTTGTGCCGGGTGATATAGCCAGCGTTCACGCCGGGAATAGCATGGTTCATCAGTAACTTTGCATCGAACTCCGACACGCCGGCCACGGTCGCAATAGTTCGGAAGCTCTGACGAAGATCGTTGCCCCACTTCGACAGCGTGCCTCGGTCCTCCTTTTGCTCTGCGATGTGCCCTGATACGCTGTCGGCGGGGAATATCCATTCCGCAGCCTGCGACGGATACATCTGTCGCCCGAAACGCATGGCCCGAACCAGGCACAGGACCATTTCGCGTGAGAGCGGGATATCGAAAGCCCGCTTGGCGCCACCTTTGGGTTTGGGGATATGCACCATGCGGCGTCCAAAATTTACGTGGCTGGGTTGGATCTCCTGCAGCGCGGTAGGCCGACACCCGGAGAGCAACGTGAACAGATGGAACTCCCGACGAATCGGATTTTCGAGAGCCGCCAATTCGGCAAACCATTCCTTCAGGTCGCCTGTCCCCATCCCCGTGTCGCGACGCTGCTCCCCGTTCCAATCAATCGCATTGACGGGATTGTCTGCGGGCAAGGACTTGTTGGATTTGCGAGCGTGGTTGTAGATGGCGCGCAAGGTTCGCATGCTGCCGTTAGCGATATAGGGGCCGTTCTCCTTCGTAATGTCGTCGTGCTTTGTCACCACTTTGGCTGGATCCAAACCAAGTTCTTGCAGAGGCGAATCGAGCCATTCCGCGAAGATGCGCTCAACATGATCCCGATAGCTTTCGATGGTGCGTTCGCTCCGGCCCTTCCGGATCATGTGGGCGTCTCGGTAACGCTCCCAGGCCTGCCTGAGGGTGATTCCTTCTGACGGGGTGGTAGCATCTCCCTGAGCAGTTGCTGACTCACCCGTTGCCGAGCCGGGCCTGTTGGCTTTCGGATGCTGTCCTCTGCTGATTTGAGCCAAATAGTCCTTGGCGGTAGCACGTGCCGTGCGAGTCGATATTTCGTTGGCGTCCCCTATCGCCACCCGGATCGAAGAAGCGCGCTTGCCTCCCTGCCGTAGATCGCCCTGGACAGTGAAAGTCCTTTTCCGCTTTCCGACCACAACGAAGAAGCCCTTCAACTCGGTATCTCTGGCCAGATACCAGCCATCCTTCGGAGCTGGCAGTCGAGCAATTGCCTTGTCGGTCAACAGAATCCGGACATCAGCCATGGGGTGATCCAGGGGCTAAAACGGTTTTCAAACGGTTTTGGCGAGGTGGGGAGTTCGGAGGTTTGGGCGCGACGGAATGCGAAGATATACGAGAAATGCCTTACAATAAAGGACTTATTGCACTCACGTCGTGCTACGGCGTACATTCGAGAAGTACAGCGAAGGGATATTTTTGAACTACGAATCTGGGGGTCAGGAGTTCGAATCTCTTCGGGCGCGCCAGCTTTTCAACATCTGGAATGAAACTGCGAACCCGCGCTTCTCCAGATGCCGCCGTTTACCACGAGCGATGCTGCGGATGACCAAGGATGCCCCGCAGGGCGTGCGGCCTAACGCACGCATTGCCGCAAGCGTTTAGCTCTCGCTCGCGTTGGCGGATAGGCCGGTACGCCAGTTGTTGACGGCTTCCTCAGCGGTTGAAAAATAGCGCACCAGCGGCTTGCGCAGGCCTGCGATGAGAAGGGTGCGCCTGACTGATTTCCCCGCTCCGGCAAAATAAACCCGGGTGCCGCTGTGACTGAGCTTCTCGATAAACCGCTCCAGCGCTTTGGCCGCCGTACTGTCGACCAGCGGCACGTCCGAAAAATCGAGTACGAAAGCTTTGGGGTGCTCGCCGATACGATCGAGAACCGCGCTGACCGCCGCCGTCGCGCCAAAGAAGAATGCTCCCGAGATCCGATAGACGACCACATCCCGCCCCTGGGCTTTGGGATCGTAGACTTCGCGCTCATCGCCGCGTTTATCGGCCTGATCGCCGAAACGGACGGACCGACCGGTTTCGACCTCGACGGCTTCCGCCATGCGATGAAGAAAGAGAAACGAGCCGAGCGTCACGCCGACCCCGATGGCGATGGTGAGGTCCTCGAAGATGGTCAGGAAGAAGGTAACGAGCAGGATTGCGGCGTCTCCCCAGGACGAGCGTAGCAGGCCCCAGAATTCCTCCTTCTCCGCCATGTTCCAGGCCACGATGGCGAGCACGGCACCAAGACTGGCAAGCGGGATGTAGGAAGCCAGTGGCGCCGCGACGAGCATGAACATGAGTAGGTAAAATGCATGCATGATGCCCGCGACAGGCCCGTGAGCGCCGGCCCGGACGTTGGTGGCCGTGCGGGCGATCGTGCCTGTCACGCACATGCCGCCAAATGTGACCGCCGCGATGTTCGCTGCTCCCTGCGCGACCAGTTCGCAATTCGATCGATGCTTGCGACCGCTCATGCCGTCGGCAACGACGGCAGAGAGCAGGGATTCAATCGCTCCCAGCAGCGCGATGGCGATCGCGTCGGGCAGCACCGCCCGCATCTTGGCGAGATCGAAGACGGGCAGGCTCGGGGCGGGCAGCGTGCGGGGAACGCCTCCGAATTTCGTGCCGATGGTCGCGACATCGAGGCTGAGAAGGTAAGTGGCGAGCGCTGTCACGCCAACGGCGATCAGCAGCCCCGGCCACTTTGGCTTGTAGCGTCGCAAGGCCAGAATGATGGCGATGGCGAGGAGCGCGAGGCATACGGTGACGGGTTTAACGGTATGAATGCCGTCGGCGATCGCGGAAATCTTGGGTACCAGTGCCGCCGGTTCCTTGGCTACGTCGAGCCCAAGGAGTTCCTTTATCTGGCTCGCAAAGATGATGACCGCAATTCCGGCCGTGAAGCCAACTGTCACCGGAAAGGGGATGTATTTGATATAGGTTCCCAGTCGGAGAAATCCGACGGCGAGCATCATCGCCCCCGCCATCAGCGTTGCCAGAACCAACCCATCGTAGCCGTGCCGCTCCACGATCGTGGCGATCAGAACGATGAATGCGCCTGCCGGTCCGCCGATCTGAAACCGGCTGCCGCCGAGCGCAGAGATGAGAAACCCACCGACGATGGCGGTGTAGAGCCCCTTATCGGGAGACAGCCCTGATCCGATCGCGATTGCCATCGAAAGCGGCAGCGCAACGATGGCAACCGTGAGCCCCGCAATTGCATCGGCGCGGAACTGCCTCCAGCCATAGCCTTCACGCAGGATCGTCACCAGCTTCGGCGTGAACAGCTCTGAAAATGTTGGCCCCGCAGGCTTTGCCAAAGGCCTGGCCGCTGTCGCATCCATTGTTGTCCGTCTCCTTTTGCAAAGGAGCGGCGGGATCGTCGGCACTGTCGTCGGCGGTCACCGTCGCGTGTATTCGGTTTGCGGAGATTTTAGGCCCTGCCGCGAGATTTCGTGCCGGCCTGCATAGAAGGCTTCTTCAAGACAGCGGCCTCTTTGAGCCGTACCCCGCGCCCCTTTCCCTGGCTCGGGGTATTCTCGCTGATCAATTCAACGCCGGCCGCATCGAACGCCTGAACCACCTTGGTCAGCGTATCCACGACGCCTCTGACGTTGCCCTGGCTGGCTTCCATCCTCTGGATCGTGGGCAGCGACACATCGGCAAGCCCGGCGAGCGTCTGCTGGTCGATTCCCAGTAGGGCGCGCGCTGCGCGCATTTGTGCCGCCGTGATCATGATCGCAGGTCCATAACCATTTGGATTTCATGTATCAAACGGCTAACTTGATGTCTAGGACATCAGCATGGATTTTTGAAATATCAGCGCATCGCATTGCTTCGAAGGGCGGCCCGCAAGCTGCAACTCCATCAACATCATGTCGATCTACTTCGCGGGCGCGCCATTCCCCCGCTTCAACCGGATTTCCAGTAGCGGACATCTCGTCGCCGGCATCTGCCGTGGATTTAGAACTCCCTGGTCGTTTTCGTCGACGCTTTTTTGGCCATGTCGGGCCACGTCTTGCCGGTCTGGTCGATCCGTGTCTTGTACATCGCGCGCTGTGCCTCGGGCACCTTGGAGACGATGCCACCGCGACGGCGATGGATGTCGCCGTCGTGCAATTTCCCAAGCTGCAAACTGAGCAGATCATGATTGCGCCGAACGAAGCCTCGGCATATTTCCAATAATCTCATTGAAGTGTTGGGAAGCCGATGTCGGAAGCGGAAGTGGATGTCGTCGTGCTCGGCGCGGGCATCGTCGGGGTGTCGACAGCCTATGCCGTACGGCAGCGCGGCATGTCGGTCGTTCTGGTCGACCGGCGCGAGCCAGGCAGCGAGACTTCATACGGCAATGCCGGCATCATCAGCAGCGGCTCGATTGCGCCGCTCAACAATCCCTCGCTGTGGAAGGCGCTGCCGAAATATCTGACCAACCGGCATCCGGCGTTGCGGTGGAATCCGCTTTGGGCGGCCCGGAACGCGGGATGGGTCGCGCGCTTCCTGGCAGATTCAGCCAGCTCGCGCCTGCGGCCGCGGGCGGCGGCGCTGCACGGGCTGATCGGCGCTTCGCTGAAATTGCATCGGGAATGGATCGTCACGGCAGGCGCGGGGCATCGCATCCGCGAGACCGGCTGGCTGAAGGCGTGGCGCGGCGATGCCGTTGTGGCGGCGAAGCAGGAGCAGGCGCTGCTGACCGAATTCGGCATCGCCAGCGAATTGCTCGACCGGCAGGGCATCTCCGCGATCGAGCCTGAGATCGTGCCTGTCTATAAAGTAGGCCTGCTGCACAGCCAGACCGCTTCGGTCGATTCTCCGGGCGAGGTGGTAAAGGCCTATGCGCGGATGTTCGCGGGCGCGGGCGGCGGCATCAGGCATTCGGACATCAAGTCGATTGTGCCCGACGGCGAGCGCTGGCGCGTGGTGCTGGCCGATGGCGAGATCGTGGCGCGCCATGTCGTGGTCGCGCTGGGACCGTGGTCGGCGGACCTGTTGCGGCCACTCGGCTACCGCGTTCCGCTGGCGTTCGAGCGCGGCTACCACCGCGAATTCAAGCCGAACCCGACGCGCAAACTGCTTCGTCCGATCCATGACGCCGACGGCAGTTTTCTCATGACCCCGATGGAGCAGGGCGTCCGCGTCACCTCGGGCGTCGAACTGACCGATCGCGACGCGCCTTCTTCATTCGCGCAGATCGATCAGGTGGTGCCGCTCGCGCGCGAAGTGGCCGAATTTGGCGACGCCGTCGGCGACACCTGGCGCGGATCGCGGCCGACGCTGCCCGACAGCCTGC
>DAIMKE010000339.1:0-6523 GCA_036721875.1 Bradyrhizobium sp.
AGATCGCGCGCGAGCTGATGAAGTTCGCCGCCAACGGCACGCTCTATCGCGGCTCGAAGCCCGTGATGTGGAGCGTGGTGGAGAAGACCGCGCTCGCCGAGGCCGAGGTGGAATACGAGGATTACACCTCCGACATGGTGTGGGTGAAATTTCCGGTCACCTCGCCGGCGCATGGCGCGCTGGCCAACGCGTCCGTCGTGATCTGGACCACGACGCCGTGGACGCTGCCCGGCAACCGCGCCATCAGCTTTTCGCCGAAGATCGCCTATGGCCTGTATGAGGTCACCGAAGCACTGGAAGACAATTGGGCCAAGAATGGCGATCTGCTGATCCTCGCCGATGTTCTTGCAGAAAGCGTGTTCAAGCAGGCGCGCGTCACGGCCTATACGAAGCTGCGCGATCTACCGGCCGACACGCTCGATGCGGTCGAATGCGCCCATCCGCTGAAGGGCTTCAGCGGCGGATACGAGTTCACGGTGCCGCTGCTCCCCGGCGACCACGTCACCGACGACACCGGTACCGGCTTCGTGCACACCGCGCCCGGCCACGGCCGCGAAGACTTCGACGTCTGGACCGCGAATGTGCGCGAACTCGAGCCGCGCGGCATCAACACCACCATCCCCTATACCGTCGACGAGAACGGCGCCTTCACCGATCACGCACCGGGCTTCACGGGAAGCCGTGTCCTCAACGACAAGGGCGAAAAGGGCGACGCCAACGAGAGCGTGATCAAGGCGCTGGTCGAGCGGGGCATGCTGCTGGCGCGCGGCCGGCTCAAGCACCAATATCCGCATTCATGGCGGTCGAAGAAGCCGGTGATCTTCCGCAACACGCCGCAGTGGTTCATCGCGATGGACAAGGACATCGCGGATCACGGCGAAGCCAAGCCCGGCGACACGCTGCGCGCCCGCGCGCTGCGTGCGATCTCGGTGACGCAATGGGTGCCGCCGGCCGGCCAGAACCGCATCAACGGCATGATCGCCGGCCGCCCCGACTGGGTGATCTCGCGCCAGCGCGCCTGGGGCGTGCCGATCGCGGTGTTCGTGCGCGAGAAGGGCGACGGCACCGCTGAAATCCTGCAGGACGAAATCGTCAATCAGCGGATCACCGAAGCCTTCACGGAGGAAGGCGCCGACGCCTGGTACATGGATGGCGCACGCGAGCGTTTTCTCGGGGAACGCGCCGGCGAAGACTGGAAGAAGGTCGACGACATCTGCGACGTCTGGTTCGATTCCGGCTCGACCCATGCCTTCGTGCTGGAAGACCGCCAGAATTTCCCCACCCTCGGCAACATCGTCCGCAAGATCGACGGTGGCGACGACACCGTGATGTATCTGGAAGGCTCGGACCAGCATCGCGGCTGGTTCCACTCCTCGCTGCTGGAGAGCTGCGGCACCCGCGGCCGCGCGCCCTATGACGTGGTGCTGACGCACGGCTTCACGCTGGATGAGAACGGCCGCAAGATGTCGAAGTCGCTCGGCAACACCGTCGAGCCGCAAAAAGTGATGAAGGATTCGGGGGCCGATATCCTCAGACTATGGGTCTGCGCCACCGACTATGCCGACGACCAGCGCATCGGCCCCGAAATCCTGAAGAACACCGTCGAGACCTATCGCAAGCTGCGTAACTCGATCCGCTGGATGCTCGGCACGCTGCATCATTTCGATCCTGCCGACGCGGTCGCTCATGCCGACATGCCCGAGTTGGAACGCCTGATGCTGCACGAACTCGCCGGCCGCGCGGCGATCGTGCGCCAGGCCTATGCCGAGTTCGATTACAAGACGGTGGTGGCGACGCTGTCGGCATTTATGAACACCGAATTGTCGGCGTTCTATTTCGACATCCGCAAGGACACGCTGTACTGCGATCCGCCATCCTCGGTCGCGCGCAAGGCGGCGCTGACCACGATCGACATCATCTGCGATGCGATCCTGCGCTGGCTGGCGCCGGTCCTGAGCTTTACCACCGACGAAGCGTGGCGGATGTACAAGCCGAACGCCGAACCGTCGGTGCACCTGACGCTGCTGCCGGAAGGCTTTGACCAGTTCCGCGACGATGCGCTCGCCGCGAGGTGGGAAACCATCCGCAACGTTCGCCGTGTCGTCACCGGCGCCCTCGAACTGGAACGCGCCGCCAAGAACATCGGCTCGTCGCTCGAGGCCTCGCCGCTCGTCCATGTCTCGGACCAGAACATCTTCAACATGATGTTCGACATCGACCTGGCAGAAGTCTGCATCACATCGAATGCGATGGTAACCAACGACGACGCGCCGGCGAACGCCTTCAAGCTCGCCGACGTACCGGGTGTCGCCGTCGTGGTCGAAAAGGCCGTGGGCACCAAATGCGCGCGGTCGTGGAAGATCCTGCCCACCGTCGGCGAAGACGCCGAGTACCCCGACGTCTCGCCACGCGACGCACAGGCCTTGCGCGAGTGGAAAGCGCTCGCTGAAGGCGACAAGCCCGTTGATGCCGTCGAAGCGCCCGCCGAGCCTGTCGGGTTGATCGATATGCAACCGCCCGTACAAGCGCCGTTGGAGACGACGCCTGAGCCGGCTGCTTCAGAAAGCCAAACGACTACCAAACCTGCCAGGAAGGTCAGAGCCAAAAAGATCCTGGAAGCCACACAGGTCGAGGAAGCCGAGAGCGCGGGCAACACCAGAAGAATCGCAGCGCCAAGCAAGGCTGCCGAAGCGAACGCACCCGCTGAAGCAAAAGCGAAGAAGGCCAAAGCCGGGAAGTCGAAGGCCAAAAAGGCCGCAGCGAAGAAGCCTGCGGCAAAAAAAGCCGTAGCGAAAAAGGCCAAGGCCAAAAAAGCCAGGACCAAGAAAGCCGCGGCCAGGAAATCCAAAGCTAAGGCGGCCAAGTCCGGGAAGGCATCTTCCGCGGCCAAAGGGACCAGGAAGAGGACCGCAAAGGCCGTTGCGAAGAAGGCCGCGAAGAAGAAGGCCGGCAAAAAGGCGGGAAGAAAGTCGGTAGCAGCCAGGCCAAAGAAGTCGAAAAAGAAGGCGAGATAAGTGTCAGGCCTCGAACGCTCGACAACCTCTCACCTTCGCGCCGGCGTCATTGCCGCGATCGTCTCTCTGATCCTCGATCAGGCCTCGAAGCTCTGGCTGCTCTACGTGTTCGACCTCGCCCATCGCGGCGCAGTCAGGGTCACGCCATTCTTCGACCTGGTGCTGGCATGGAATGTCGGCATCAGTTTTGGGTGGTTCCAGACCGACAATCAGCTCGCCCAGGTGGTGCTGATCGGGATCAAGGCGATCGCCGTGATCGTGCTGGGGATCTGGATGGCGCGGTCGAGCACGCTGCTCGCGACCATCGCGCTGGGCCTGATCATCGGTGGCGCGGTCGGCAACGGCATCGACCGCTTCCTCCACGGCGCGGTGGTCGATTTCGCCCTGTTCCACATCGATATCGGCGGAAAAACCTTCAATTGGTACGTGTTTAACCTTGCGGATGTGGCCATTGTTGCCGGGGTAGCCGGCCTATTGTATGATTCCTTCCTGGGGGTACCCGCCGCAAAAGCGCCCTGATCCCGGCCGATACGGACCGCGGTAATCCATGCCCGCAAATGCGGGTTGGCGCCCTTCAAGGCCGGCCCCCGCGTGTTGCGGAAATTGTCAATGGGGAACAGCACGATGCGCGAGACCGAAGCCCGCTCCTGGATCCTGCAGAATAGCTCGCTGAGCCGCGCGTTGCGGTTCGCCGCCATTGTCCTCGGCATCGGTCTGGTAGTGGCCTCAGGCCCCGTACGCGCCGACGACGAGGACGACAAGACCTTCGAGGAAAAGATCATCGAAGGCATCATGGCCGGCATCGGCGGCACCAACATGGAAAACCGGGGCATCGAGTACCGCGAGCGTTCGCCGCTGGTGGTGCCGCCCAAGCTCGATTTGCCGCCACCGGCCACGGCCGGAGCCGATGCAAAGGCGCCGAACTGGCCAAAGGATCCCGACGAGCAGCGCCGCAAGGCCGCCGTGTCGGCCCGCAAGAAAGAGAACAAGGATCCGCGCGAAGCGGCCCGCATCCTGACGCCGGCCGAACTGGCGGCGGGCAAGACCGCGGGCACTGCACGCAAGGACAACGATCCGGTGCAGCCGGGCAATTCGTACACCAACCCGATCCTGAGCCCCGCGCAGCTCGGCTATGGCGGCGGCTTCAGCGGCCTGTTCGGCGGCAGCAAGACCGAGACCGCCACTTTCAAGGGCGAGCCGACACGGGAATCGCTGACGCAGCCTCCGGCCGGCTATCAGACGCCGTCATCGAACTACGCCTACGGCACCGGACCGAGGGAATCGCTGAACAAGGAATACAATCCGTCCAAAGGCAAGTATGGCGAATAGTTAAGCATGGCGAATAGTTAAGCTTATCTCGCGCCTTCGTGACGATTGCCGATGCCTGCGCGGTGTACGATGCCGTGGCTTTGTCCCGAACCGTTTGTTCGGGTTGTTTCCAAATTTGCGCGAATTGATGTTGCAAGAGATCTAATCATTTTTGCAGCATGCGCGCCAGATAGGTCATGATGTCATCGCACCGCTTTGCCGCTTCGTTCGCTGCAGCTTTAATCTCGATATTTGCCTTCTCTGCCAGCAGCGCGCTCGCCCAGACCACGGTCACGTCTGAACGTCCCGCCAGCTTCACCCTCGGCAACGGCCTGCAAGTGGTGGTGATCCCGGATCGCCGCACGCCCGTCGTGACGCAGATGATCTGGTACAAGGTCGGCTCCGCCGACGAAACGCCAGGCAAATCGGGACTGGCGCATTTCCTCGAACACCTGATGTTCAAGGGGACCGCCAAACATCCCGCCGGTGAGTTCTCCCAGACGGTGCTGCGGATCGGCGGCAACGAGAACGCCTTCACATCTGTCGACTATACCGGCTACTTCCAGCGCGTGCCGCGCGAGCAACTCGGCTCCATGATGGAGTTCGAGGCCGATCGCATGACCGGTCTGATCCTCAAGGACGAGAACGTGCTGCCCGAGCGCGACGTCGTGCTCGAGGAGTTCAACATGCGCGTCGCCAACAATCCTGAAGCGCGGCTGACCGAGCAGATGATGGCGGCGCTCTACCTCAACCATCCCTACGGCCGGCCGGTGATCGGTTGGCGCCAGGAAATCGAGAAGCTCGACCGCGAGGATGCGCTGGCGTTCTACAAGCGCTTCTATGCGCCCAACAACGCGATCCTGGTGATCGCCGGCGATGTCGATGCCAATGAGGTCCGCCCCATGGTGGAGAAGGCCTATGGCGGCATCCCGGCCCAGCCGGCGATTGCCGCGCAGCGCATCCGTCCGCAGGAGCCGGAGCCCGCAGGACCGCGCACGGTGACGCTGTCCGATCCGCGGGTTGAGCAGACCCGTCTGCGGCGTCAATACCTCGTTCCGTCCTCTACGACCGCCGCAGCCGGCGAAGGTCCGGCGCTCGACGTGCTCGCGCAGTTGATGGGTGGCGGCTCCAACTCCTATCTCTATCGCGCACTGGTCGTCGATCGCCCTCTCGCCACCAGCGCCGGCGCCGGATACCAGGGCACCTCGCTCGATCCGTCGCAGTTCTCGATCGCGATTTCGCCGAAGCCCGGCGTGGAGTTTGCGCAGGTCGAGCAGGTGATCGACGAAGTGATTTCAGACATCATCAAGAATCCCGCCCGCGCCGAGGACCTCGAACGGGTCAAGACCCAGCTGATTGCCGAGGCGATCTACGCCCAGGACAACCAGGCCACGCTGGCGCGCTGGTATGGCGGCGCGCTGACGACGGGACTTTCCATCGACGATATCAGGAGCTGGCCGGATCGCATTCGCGCGGTGACCGCCGAGCAAGTCCGCGACGTCGCACAGAAATGGCTCGACAAGAAACGCTCCGTGACCGGCTATCTGATCAAGGATTCCGCTCCGAAGCGCGAGGAGAAGCGCTCGTGACCTATTTTCGGATCGGCGCGCAGCGCCTGGCCTTCTGCCTGATTGCGGGCGCAACGCTGCTGGCGGTGGCAGCGACGCCGTCGCACGCCGCAGCAAAGATCCAGCGTCTGGTGTCGCCGGGCGGCATCGAAGCCTGGTTCGTGCAGGACGCCACCGTGCCCCTGATCGCGATGGAGTACGCGTTCGGCGGCGGCGCCGCGCAGGATCCGGCCGGCAAATCCGGCGTCGGCAACATGGTCGCCAGCCTGCTCGACGAGGGCTCGGGCGATCTCGATTCGAAAGCCTTCCATGAGCGCCTCGAACGCCGCGCCATCGAACTGAGCTTTGCCGCGAACCGGGATACTTTCCGCGGCTCGCTGCGCATGCTCAAGGACAACAAGGACGAAGCCTTCGATCTGCTGCATCTCGCGCTGACCTCGCCGCGCTTCGACGCAACCGACATCGAACGCATTCGCGCGCAGGTCATCTCCAGTCTGCGCCGCGAGACCACCAACCCGACTTCGCTGGCGAGCCGCAAATTCCTCGAAGTCGCGTTCGGCGATCATCCCTATGGCAGGCAGGCCAACGGCACGCTGGAGAGCGTGCCGAAGATCGATGTCGCCGACTTGAAGG
>DAIMKE010000340.1:0-3237 GCA_036721875.1 Bradyrhizobium sp.
AGGAGGCGGCCGGCGTGATGGTGCCGTTGGCGCGGAACGCGGCTTTCAGCCCGGGAATTTTTGCAGGGTCCACCTTCAGCGGGTGCTCGTCATTGGCGATGTTCCGCGGCCCGGCTTTTTCGGTCAGCGCGATCGGTGCGATCTCGCTCCTGAAAGCGCCGCCTTCGACCGCCTTGCGTGCGCGCGTCAGCGTCTCCATCGCGTAGGCGTCCTGATCGGTGCGGGTGAACTGATAGGCTTCGGCGGTGGCCTCGCCGAAATCGCCCATCGAGCGGCCGGTCTCGTAGGCGTCTTCCAGCCCGTCCATCATCATGTGATCGATGATGCGGTCATGACCGGCGCGGTAGCCGCCACGCGCCTTTGCCAGCAGATAGGGCGCATTGCTCATGCTCTCCATGCCGCCGGACAGAACGATCTCGGCCGAGCCCGCGTTGATGATGTCGTGCGCGAGCATCGTGGCCTTCATGCCGGAGCCGCAGACCTTGTTGATGGTGGTGGCGCCGGTGGCATCGGGTAGTTTTGCGCCGCGGGCGGCCTGGCGGGCCGGCGCCTGGCCCTGTCCAGCCGGCAGCACGTTGCCCATGAACACCTCGTCGATCCTTTCGGGTGAGAGTTTCGCCCGCTCCAGCGCAGCTCCGATCACATGAGAACCGAGCTTGTGGGCGCTGAAAGGCGACAGTTCGCCCATGAAGCGGCCGAGCGGCGTGCGGGCGGCGGAAAGGATGACGACGGGATCGGAAGCGGCGGCCATAATGGTGCTCCTCAATTGCGGGCATCTATTGAATGATTATCATCATATGATGCGCCGCGAAAATTGCAACCGACGTTCCCATGAAAAGGCCGCGATGGCCCCATGACAAAATCTTGCGATTTGCATGAGAGAAACTGATCGATCCGCTTGGCGGGAACGACCGGGAAGATGGCGCCGGGCTATTCCAGGTCCTCAAGGGCCGTCTTGATTGCCTTCCTGAATGCCGTGACGTCGCCGAGTTCATGTCCCAGCAGCAGCGCAAGCCGGGTCAGGAACAGCGC
Source organism: Bradyrhizobium sp. (assembly GCA_036721875.1). Lineage (GTDB taxonomy): Bacteria > Pseudomonadota > Alphaproteobacteria > Rhizobiales > Xanthobacteraceae > Bradyrhizobium. The sequence goes on from DAIMKE010000340.1 coordinate 1,033, forward strand.
TTCGCGCTCGGGCCCGGCGGCATCGATCGCCATCGCCAAGGCTTCATACGCGCCCTCGAAGTCCTCGAATTTCATCGCGCTCATGGCGTTTCGCTTCCCAGGCAAATACTGGCGGTTTTCAAGACCTCTGCGGGCACGACGGTCTTCCATCGTCCGGCAACATGCAGGTCGGGCCGCAGCAGATAGAGCGTGCCGGGACCGGCGGCGAACAGGCGGGCGATTCTCCCGTCGTCATCAGCAATAGTCTCTGTGCCGTAGTCCGAGCTACGCGATCCGATCACAAGCGAAACGAAGCGCTTGTCGATCCTGCCAAGTTGCTCGAGCAGCGCGGCTTGGTCCGCTGGGGGGTGCCCATCGCAAAACAGGATCGCTGTCATGCCGTTGCCGGCGCGATCAAGGAGATGGCTGCCATCGTCGAGCGTGGCGTTCAGCGCGACGCTGCCGCGGCCGGGTCCGCCGGCGAATTCCTGATCGCGCCTGGCATAGGGCGTCAGCGGGCTTTCGGAATAGGTATAGGGCTGCATCTGGCGCGGATTGGCCAGTCCCCGGGGAAACTCGTGTTTCAGGCTGAGCGACAGCGCCGCCTCGCGCGCCAGCCGCCAGCCGCGGGTCGGTGGCGTCATGAAACGCGTGCTCTTGGTGGCATTGGCGAACACGTCGAGCGTGGCGCCTCGCCGCTCCGGCGAATAGCTGTCGAGCAGCCGGTCGTCAGCCTCGCCGTGCAGGACGAGCGCCAGCTTCCAGCCGATGTTTTCGGCGTCGGCCAGCCCGTTGTTCAGCCCGCGCACGCCGAAGATCGGCACGATATGCGCGGCATCGCCGATGAAGAAGATGCGGCCGTGGCGGTAGTCGTCGAGGCAGAGCGTGTTGGCGGAATAGACGCTCCACCATTCCAGTTCCCATGGCCTGGTGTGGCTGATATCGGCCAGGATCGCGCCGACGCGGGCGCGGATATTCTCCTCCTTGATGGCTTCTTGCTCGCTTTCGTCTTCGCGGAGCTGATAGTCGATGCGCCAGATATTTTCCGGCTGCTTGTGGATCAGCACGGTGCCGCCGGGATTGGCGGCAGGTTCGAAGAAGGCCCGGCGCTCGGTCGGAAAATCGTGATCCATGCGGATATCCGCGATCACGTACCGGCCCTCGTAATTGTCGCCCTTCAGCCGCAGCCCCAGCATCGAGGCGGATCGGCGAACGCGCGCCGTCGGCGGCCAGCACATAGAAAGCGTCGAGCCAATAGTCGCCTTCCGGTGATGTAATGCGCGCGGATACGCTGTCCTCGTGTACCTCGATGCCGGCAAGTTCGCTCTGCCAGCGCATATCGATCAGGCTGCTCGCTGCGACCGCATCATGCAGGTATTTCTCGATGTACTGCTGCTGCAGATTGTACATCGGCAGGTATTTCTCGTTGGCCGGATGCGGCATTTCCAGCCGGAAAATCTGTTCGCCGCGGTAATAGCTGCGGCCGAGCCGCCAGCCGAGCGCCTTGTCGAGGAATGGCGAGACCGCGCCGATCCGCTCCAGGATATGCATGCTCGGGCGCGCGATGCAGATGGCGCGGCTGCCGTCGTTGAACGTGTACTTGCGATCGATCAGCACGCTCTTGATGCCGTAGCGCGCCAGCACCAGCGCCGCGGTCATGCCAATCGGTCCGGCGCCCACGATCAGGACCGGATGTTTCGCCGTGGCGCCGTCGATTTCGGGGACGCGCCGGGCCGCGAAGCGGGGATAGTCGAAATAGAGTGAGTCCAGCGGGCCCTTGCCGGCAGGTCTCATGCGTCCCTCCGTCTATTTCTTGCGGTCGAGAAATCCCTGCATCAGCCGCTGCGGCTCGCCGGTCAGGAACGATTGCCCGAACACGCCGACGCTGAGATTGACGGACTCGGTCAGCGGCAGTTCCTCCCATTGGCGCATCAGCGCCTTCTGCGCGCGCAGCGCTTCGGGACCGCATTCGAGCAGTGCCTTCACCGTATGCTCGACCGCGGCATCGAGCCCGTCTTCCTTGGCTACCACATCGACCAGACCCCAGGCGAGCGCGGTCGGCGCGTCGATATTCTCCGCGGTCATCACCAGCCAACGGGCGCGGCCCCAGCCGATCAGCCGCGGCAGCAAGGCGGCGTGGATCACGGAGGGGATGCCGACGCGCACTTCCGGCATCCCAAATTTGGCGTCGTGGGCGGCAACGCGGAAATCGCAGGCGGCCGCGAC
>DAIMKE010000340.1:3247-6523 GCA_036721875.1 Bradyrhizobium sp.
AGCCCGCCGCCGAGGCACCAGCCGGGGAGGCGGGCGATGACGGGCGCGGGAAAGCGGCGCACCGCCTCGCAGAGGTCGCGCAGCCGGGTGATGAAGGCTTCCGCGGATTTCTGGTCGAGTCGCGCCATCTCCTTGATGTCGGCGCCGCCGATCATGCTCTTCTCGCTCTGTCCGGCCAGGATCACGGCGCGGATCTCCTTGTCGCCGGCGAGCTGCTCGAACCCCGCGCGGACGCCGTCGGTGACGGCAGAGGAGAGGATGTTGAGGGAGCCTGCGTTGCAGATCGAGAGCCGAACGACGCCCCGGCCGTCGCGGTCGATCCCGCAGTGCGGATTGAGCATATCCATGTTGTTTCCCCGATCTTGTCCTCGTGGTTGGCGCCACTTCCAAGACATTGCTCCGGCTTGTCAAGGGCGGGCCTGAGAGGCGTTGCGTGCTGGAAACGACACATCCGCGGCGCTGCGGGATACTGCCATGGGTTGTGCGACATCTACGATGCCACTGTACGGCCTCGGTCATGATCGATTTCAAGCTGACCTATCTGCGGTCGCTATCGGTCAAGTCCGGCACGATCTCGGCGGAAGGTAAAGGCGTAAAGCTCGGCCGCCAGACGACAAGGCAAAATAGATGCAGCTTTCCGGGGCTGAAACTGTTATTATATGACTGAAAACATTTAATGGGAATGCCGATGCGTTATTCGAAAGAGCACAAGCAGGAGACCCACGCACGGATCGTGAAGAAGGCCTCGGTGCGGCTTCGCGAGAAGGGCGCGCATGGCATCGGCGTCGCCGACCTGATGAAGGAAGCGGGCCTGACCCACGGCGGTTTCTATGCGCATTTCGATTCCCGCGAGGCGCTGGTGATCGAGGCTTTTGGCTACGCAATGGACCGCGCGATCGAGCGCTGGCGCAAGATGTCCGAGGATATACCGCCCGAGAAGCGGTTTTCGACCATCGTCGAGACCTACCTGACCCCCACTCACCGTGACGACCCCGGCCACGGTTGCGCGGTACCGGCGCTCGGCGCAGAGATCGCCCGCGAAAGCCCGAAGACGCGCAAGGCGTTCGCCGCCAAGCTGGAACAGATGATCGAGATGATGACCGATCAGATTCCCGGCGTTCCGCGCAAGAGCGCCCGCAAGCAGGCGATCGCGGCGCTGACCACCATGATGGGTACGCTGGTGCTGTCGCGCATCGCCGGCACCGGTGAGTTCTCCGACGAGATTCTCAGCTCAGGCCGCGAGGCCGCGCTGGGACGCGCGGCTGCAGCGAAGCCGGTAGCGAAGAGGGCAAAGGCGTAGCCGAATTAACAAGCGACCACTCACTCCACGTCGTCCCGGCCTTGAGCCGGGACCCATACGCCGCGGCTTTTCGGTCTGGCACAGGCGTCAAATACCTTCCGTAACCAACAACCGCCGCGGCGTATGGGTCCCGGCGTTCGCAAGGCGTTCGCCGGGACGGCGAGGGGGTAACCTTCACCGCCCGCCAAACAGACCCCGCTCGCTTTCCACCGTCTCGAGGATGTAATCGGCCACCGCGCGAATGCGCGCCAGGTCCTTGCTGTCGGCGTGCATCAGCATCCAGAACGTGCGCGATATCCTCACCTCGTCCGGCAGCACCGGGCGCAGTTCGGGGTGAGCGGTCGCCATGAAGCGCGGCAGTACGGCTATGCCGAATCCCGCGATGGTGGCGTTGAGCTGCGCGATCAGGTTGGCACTGCGAAACTTTGCGGAGATCTTCGGCGAGACCTGCGGCAGGTAAGTCGAGCTCGGGCGTGAACAGCAGTTCCTCGATGTAGCCGACGAAGCGATGCGCGGGCAGGTCGCTGCGATCAGTTATTGTCGGCGCGCGGTCGAGATAGGCCGGCGCGGCATAGAGCCCGAGGCTGTAGTCGAGCAGCTTGCGCCCGACGATGCGGCCTTCCTTGGGCATGGTCAGGCTGATCGCAATGTCGGCCTCGCGCTTTGACAGGCTGAACAGCCGGGCGGTGGCGACGAGTTGCAGGTCGAGATCGGGATACCGCTCAGTGAATTTCACCAGCCGCGAGGCCAGGAAGTGGCTGCCGAAGCCGTCGGGGGCGCCGATCCGCACGGTGCCGGTCAGATGGGCGCGCGAGCCGCCGACGGCCTCCTGGCTGGCGACGATGGTGGATTCCATCGCCTCCGCGCTGTCGGCGACGCGCTGGCCGGCTTCGGTGAGGAGGTAGCCGGTCTTGCGGCGATCAAACAGTTTTGCGGAGAGATGCCCTTCCAGGCGGTCGACACGGCGGATCACTGTGGCATGATCGACCGCTAGCTGCTTGGCGGCAGCGGAAACCGATCCGCCGCGGACGATCGCCAGCACGAAACGGAAGTCATCCCAATCGATCGTCTTGCCGCCTTGATCCAGCATTTCCGCACATCTATGGTGCAACTTATCGGACTTGTATCCCAGGAAATGCAGGTCAAAAAGGGCTCCAAGGCGGACCGTAGCGTTTTCGAGCGAAGTGGGCACCGGTTCGCGTGAAGAAAACGCGTCAGAATATAGTTGGATCCTCGGTTTGACCGAGGCTCGGCTCTTAGGGAGGTTACTCATGCGTTCCATCGGACATTTCATCGGCGGCAAAGAGGTCAAGGGCACCTCGGGCCGCACGGCCGACGTTTTCGAGCCGATGACCGGCGAGGTCCAGGCCAAGGTGGCGCTGGCCTCCAAGGCGGAAGTCCGCGCGGCGGTGCAGAACGCCGCGATGGCGCAGCCCGAATGGGCCAACACCAATCCGCAGCGCCGCGCGCGCGTCATGATGAAGTTCGTCGAACTGGTGCAACGCGACTACGACAAGCTCGCAGATTGTCTGGCGCGCGAGCACGGCAAGACCGTTCCCGACGCCAAGGGCGACATCCAGCGCGGCCTCGAGGTCGCCGAGTTCGCCTGCGGCATTCCGCACCTGATGAAGGGCGAATACACCGAAGGCGCCGGCCCCGGCATCGATATCTATTCGATGCGGCAGCCCTTGGGCGTCGTCGCCGGCATCACGCCGTTCAATTTTCCGGCGATGATCCCGATGTGGAAGTTCGCGCCCGCGATCGCCTGCGGCAACGCCTTTATCCTGAAGCCTTCGGAGCGCGATCCCGGCGTGCCGATGATGCTGGCGGCGCTGATGATCGAGGCGGGGCTGCCGCCCGGCGTGCTCAACGTCGTCAACGGTGACAAGGAGGCCGTCGACGCCATTCTCGACGATCCCGATATCAAGGCGATCGGATTCGTCGGCTCGACGCCGATCGCGCAGTATATCTACGAG